>JBDSUN010000102.1:0-5894 GCA_039927735.1 Acidimicrobiales bacterium
CGGTGTTCCCCGGTCTGCAGGGCGGCCCCCTCGACCACGTCATCGCGGCCAAGGCGCTCGCGTTTGCCGAGGCCGCCACCCCCGCGTTCCGCGAGTACGCCGCTCAGATCGTGCGCAACGCCGCCGCCCTCGCCGAGGCTCTGGCGGGCCATGGGCTCCGACTGGTGTCGGGCGGCACCGACAACCACCTGATGCTCGTCGACCTGCGGACCTTCGATGCGGACCTCTCGGGCAAGAAGGCCCGGCTCGCCCTCGACAAGGCCGGCATCAGCCTGAACGAGAACACGGTGCCGAACGACCCCCGCCCGCCCTACATCACCTCCGGGCTGCGCATCGGCACCCCGGCCGTCACCACCCAGGGCATGAGGGAGCCGGAGATGGCCACCATCGCCGCCCTCATCCACCGCGTGCTCGTCGGCCGCACCGACGACGCCGAGCTGGCCGCGGTCAAGGACGACGTCGTGGCCCTCTGCTCGAAGTTCGCGCCCTACCCGGGTGAGCAGTAGATAGCACGGGTGGGTGACTACCTCGGGGGGTTCCTCCCCGTCATCGGAGCCGCGGCGTTCGTCACGCTGATCAGCACACCCGCCTTCCGGTGGCTCTCGTTCAGGGTGGGTGCCGTCGTGGCTCCTGATGAGCGGCGGATCCACACCCGGCCGCTAGCCGTCCTCGGCGGCGCCGCCATCCTCCTCGGCTTCCTGGCCGGGCTGGCGGTGGGCTGGCAGGACGACACCTTCGACGCCGTGTTCACCGCCAGCACCGTCCCCCTCGGCGTCGCTCTCGGCGCCGTCGTCATCTTCGGCGTCGGGCAGCTCGATGACCTGCGGGAGGTCTCACCGCCCGCCAAGATCGCCGGAACGGTGCTGGCCGGCAGCGTGCTGTCGATCGCCGGCGTGAGCATCCTCTTCTTCCGCATCCCCTTCGCCGGGCTGGTGTCCCTCTCCCCGGACATGTCGGCCCTGCTCAGCGTCGTGTGGGTGATCGGCATGTCGACGGCCATCAACTACATCGACGGGCTCGACGGGTTGGCGGCGGGCATCGTCGCCATCGCGGCGGCCGCCCTCCTGCTCTACTGCGAGCGCCTCGACGGCGTGGCGGCCATCGGTCCGGACAACGCCGGCCCGCTGATCGCGGCGGCCACCCTCGGAGCCTGCCTCGGCTTCCTTCCGCACAACTTCCATCCCGCCCGGATCATGATGGGCGATGCTGGCGCCCTGCTGCTCGGCCTGCTGATGGCGGCCGCCACCATCGCCGTCGGCGGCAACACCGACACGCCGTTCTCCGGTCAGACCTTCTTCTTCTTCGCCCCCCTCTTCATCCCGCTGGTGATCCTCGGCGTCCCGATCCTCGACACCGCCTTCTCGATCGTCCGCCGGGCCCGGCGGGGCGGGAACGTCACCGTCGCCGACAAGGACCACCTCCACCACCGCCTGATGCGACTCGGGCACGGGCAGCGCCGCAGCGTGCTGATCCTGTGGACCTGGACCGTCCTGCTCTCCGCCATCGTCCTCTACCCCACCTACAACGAGGGCCGCGGCGACCTCTACGTCCCGATGGCCATCGCGGCCGCGGCCCTGGTGCTCTTCACCCTGTTCGGCCCTGGGATCCGCTCCCGCCGGGAGTGACTGGACTGTAGGTGTGCGGTTCGGCAAAGGTTAGGATGTCCTAACCTCGATACGTGGAGTGATGATGCGACGTCCGGCGAAGCTGCTGATGGCGATCTCCGCCGCAACCCTGCTCGCCTCGGCGTGCGGCAGCGACGACGAAGGCGGCGCCGATCCGGGGGCGACGGACGACGACGGCGGCGGCGGCGAGCTGGTCGTCTACTCCGGCCGCAACGAGGACCTCGTCGGACCGCTGATCGAGATGTTCGAGGAGGAGTCGGGCATCTCCGTCGAGGTGCGCTACGGCGACACGGCCGAGATGGCCGCCCAGATCCTCGAGGAGGGCGACAACTCCCCGGCGGACGTCTTCTTCGGCCAGGACGCTGGTGCGCTGGGTGCGCTGGCGGCCGACGAGCTGTTGACCGAGCTCTCCGACGACCAGCTCGGCCTCGTCGGCGACGGCCTCAAGGACGACGAAGGCCGATGGGTGGGCACCTCGGCTCGCGCCCGGGTCGTCGTCTACAACAACGAGGAGCTCACCGAGGCCGACCTCCCGGACTCGATCCTCGACTTCACCGATCCCAAGTGGAAGGGCCGGATCGGGTGGGCGCCCACCAACGGGTCCTTCCAGGCCTTCATCACGGCACTGCGCGTCATCGAAGGCGAGGACGGAGCTCGCGCCTGGCTCGAGGGCATCCAGGCCAACGAGCCCCTTGCGTACGACAACAACGTGGCGACCGTCGAGGCCGTGGCCGCCGGCGAGGTCTCGGTCGGGTTCGTGAACCACTACTACCTGTACCAGTTCCTGGCCGAGGATCCCGACTACCCCGCCAGCAACAAGCTGTTCGGTGGCGGCGACGCCGGTGGTCTCGTCAACGTGGCCGGTGCCGGCATCCTCGAGACAGCTGACCACGTCGACGCCGCCAACGCCTTCATCGACTTCCTCCTCTCCACCGAGGCCCAGACCTACTTTGCGACGGAGACCTACGAGATCCCGGTGGCGGACGGCGTCGAGCCGGTCGAGGGCGTCCCGACGCTCGACGACGTCACCCTGGCCACCGTCGACCTAAACAAGCTCGACGACCTCGCCGGCACGCTCGAGCTCCTCACCGACCTCGGCATCGTCTGACCCGCCCGACTCGCTCGCCGATGCACGGGCGGGCATCCTGGCCGTGATGCAGATCGTGACCGCGGACCGGCCGGTGGACCGTCCCGATCCGGCGCGCCGGGCCCGACGCCGGCCCACCCCTGGCCTCGCCCTCGGCGGGTTGGCGGTGGCGGCCGTCGCGCTCCTGCCGCTGGCCTACCTCCTGGTCAGGTCGTCCGAGGTCGGCCTCGACCGAGCCCTCGACATCGCCACCAGCGAGCGTGTGCGAGGCCTGCTGTGGCGAACGGGGCTGCTGGCGGTCAGCGTCACGGTGGCCGCCGCCGCCATCGCCGTGCCGGTGGCCTGGATCACCGTTCGCACCGACCTTCCCCTCCGCCGGTTCTGGGTGGTGGCGACGGCGCTCCCGCTGGCCATCCCCACCTACGTCGGGGGCTATGCGTTCGTCGGTGCGCTGGGACCGCGGGGGATCCTGCAGGGCTGGCTCGAGCCGCTCGGCGTGGAGTCGCTGCCGTCCCTCTACGGCTTCTGGGGCGCGTGGCTGGTGCTGACCCTGTTCACCTATCCGTACGTGCTGCTGACCGTGCGATCGGCCGTCCGGGGTCTCGATCCGAGCCTCGAGGAGGCCAGCCGCACCCTCGGGCAGGGCCGCTGGACCACCCTGCGCCGCGTCGTGCTTCCGCAGCTGCGCCCTTCGATCCTCGCCGGCTCCCTGTTGGTGGGCCTCTACACCCTGTCGGACTTCGGGGCGGTCTCGTTGCTGCGCTTCGACAGCTTCACCCGGGCCATCTTCGTGCAGTACCGGGCGTCGCTCGATCGGTCCACGGCTGCGGTGCTGGGACTGGTGCTCGTCGCCGTCACCCTCGTGGTGCTGGGCGGCGAGTTCGCGGCCCGTCGGTCGGGGAGCTATCACCGTCTGCACGCCAGCGGAGCCCGAGCGGCTCCGGTCATCGCCCTCGGGCGGTGGCGCTGGCCGACCTTCGGGCTCCTGTGCGCCCTGCTCACCGTGGCGCTGATCATCCCGCTGGCCGTCGTCGGCACCTGGTTCCTCCGGGGGCTGGATGCCGGAGAGCCCATTCGTCTCACCGCCACCCTCGCCGGCAACAGCCTGCGGGCCGCCACCCTCGGGGCGCTGGCCTCGGTGGCGGCGGCCTGGCCGGTGGCGCTGCTCGCCGTTCGCCGCGGCGGCCGGCTGGGTCGTCTCGTGGAAGGGGCGTGCTGGGTCGGGCACTCGCTTCCCGGGGTCGTGGTGGCGCTGGCTCTCGTCTTCTTCGGAGCGCGGGTCGCGCCGTCGATCTACCAGACCCATTGGCTGCTGACGCTGGCCTACGTGGTGCTGTTCCTGCCGCAGGCGCTCGGGGCCATCCGTTCGTCCCTCCTGCAGATCAGTCCCAGCCTCGAGGAGGCCTCCCGCCTCCTCGGGCGGGGATCGCTCGCCACCACCTTCCGCGTGGTCATCCCCCTCGCCCGCCCGGGCCTGCTCGCGGGTGGGTCGCTGGTCTTCCTCACCTGCATGAAGGAGCTGCCGGCCACCTTGCTCCTGGCGCCCACCGGGTACCCGACCCTCGCCACCCAGGTGTGGAGCTCCACCTCTGAGGCGTTCTTCGCGCGGGCTGCCCTGCCGGCGCTGGCGCTGGTGCTGCTGTCGTCGATCCCGATGGCGATCCTCGTGCTCCGCGAGCCTGATCGGTAGCCCGAGGTCGGCCCCCGATACGCTGTGAGGCATGCTGAACGGGACGGTGGGCGCCATCGAGGTCGCCGGCCTCCACAAGCGCTTCGGGCGGGCACCGGTGCTGCAGGGCATCGAACTCCGCGTGGCCGAAGGGGCGATCCTCGCCCTGCTGGGGCCGAGCGGCTGCGGCAAGACCACCCTCCTGCGCACGCTCGCCGGGCTGGAGCGGGCCGACGCCGGCACCGTGTCGATCGGCGGGCGCCCCGTCGTGGGACCGGGCCTGGACGTGCCGCCCGAGCGCCGCCGGGTGGGGCTCGTCTTCCAGGACTGGGCGCTGTTCCCGCATCTCGACGTGGCCGGCAACGTGGGCTACGGCCTGCCCCGCAAGGAGCGCACCGCTGACCGGATCGAGGCCGCCCTCGAGCTCGTGGGCCTCGGCGGCATGGCGCGACGCCAGCCCGGCACGTTGTCGGGCGGCCAGCAGCAGCGGGTCGCCCTGGCCCGGGCCATCGCGCCGGAGCCCTCGGTCTTGCTCCTGGACGAGCCCTTCTCCAACCTCGACACCACCTTGCGGGCCGAGGTGCGCACCGAGCTCCACCATCTGCTCGTCGAGCTGGGGGTCACGGCCGTGTTCGTCACCCACGACCAAGAGGAGGCCTTCGTGCTGGGCGACGAGGTGGCGGTGATGCTGGCCGGCGAGATCGTGCAGCAGGCGCCGCCAGCCGACCTCTACGCCCATCCCGCCACCCCGTGGGTGGCGGAGTTCATCGGCGACGCCAACCTGCTGCCGGCGGAGGCCGCCGGTGGGTCAGCGGCCACGGCGGTCGGTGAGGTGACCCTCGTCGCGGGCGGGAGCGGACCCACCACGGTGCTGCTCCGGCCGGAGGACCTGCGGTTGTCAGCCGGCGGCGACGCCACCGTTGAGCTCACCGAGTACTTCGGCCACGACACGATGTACCTCGTGCGCACCGTCGACGGCACCGTCGTGCGGGTTCGGGCCGGCGCCGCACCGACGCACCGCCGGGGCGACCACGTGACGGTCCGCTACGACGGCCCGGCGGCCATCAGCTACACCAGCGAGGCCCGCTCCGCGGAGACGCCTCCGACCGCCGCCCCCACCCTCGCCTCGCGCTGACGCACCCGGCCGCCAAGGCGGACCGCATGGTGGGTGACCGTCCACGCCAGCACCCCCGCCGCCAGCGCGCCCACGAGAGCGGCAGATGGGCCGAACCGATCTCGCAGCGGGGGGAACACCTGCCAGTGGGTCAGGTAGATGTACAGCGACGCCGCCGCCACCCTTCCGATGATCGGCACCAGGCTCCGCGGCAGGGTGATGGTGGGCACCCAGACGACCATCAGCAGCCCGACCGCCACGAACAGCTCGCGCCATGGCTCGCCGAAGTAGCCGGGCACGGTGGCCAGGATCACGGCGGAGAGCAGCGCGCGCGACGGAGCGGAGCGGGCTTCGGCGGCAACCCAGCCGATGGCGAAGATCCACACGATGTTGTGGGGG
>JBDSUN010000103.1:0-5822 GCA_039927735.1 Acidimicrobiales bacterium
GGCGGCGATGGCCTTGAACTCGGCGCTCATCGCCTCGCCGGACTCGAGCTGCGTCGAGTCGACCAGCACGGTCTTGGGCCGGGCGGACCAGCCGCCGGCCTCCTCGTTCGAGAACAGCGGAAGCGCACCCGGGACGACCTTGGTGGTGCCGTCGGGCTGCTGCTTCGCCCACCCGGCGATGTGATCGAACACGAGCTTGGACACGTTCGTGTTGTTGCACACCACAATGAACACCGGCGGTGTCGCCCCGGCGTTCGCCCCTTCGGATGCCTCCCAGCGGTCGAAGGACTTCGTGTAGTTGGCGTAGAGGCTCTCCATCGCCCCCTGCAGCGGGCCCGGGAGTCGAGGCTCCCCGCCGATGGCGTCGGTCTTTCGGCCCTTCTTCGGCAGGTCGTCCCGGATCCGGAGCCAGAGGTCTCGGTAGGTGAGCTGGTTGTCGGGCTGGGCGGCGTTGTCGTCCACCGGGACCCGGGGGATCTTTACCAGGCCCGCCTCGATGGCGTCGATCAGGCTGAAATCCGACACCACCCACTGGAACAGGGTTCCCTCCGACCAGCCCGAGCCACGGAGGTAGAACGGCGTCGCCGAGAGGTCGTAGACCGTCTTGACGCCGACCTTGGCGGCCACCGCTTCGAGGCCGGTGACCCAGACCCGCGCTTCCTCCTCGTTCTTGCGGGCCTCGGCCTTCTCCTCACCGGTGAGCGCCTCGGTCGCCTCGGCATCGGCCCCCGCCCGACGCCGATAGCAGTGGTGCGCCTCGTCGTTCAGCACGACGATGTTGCGCTTGCTACCCAGCGGACGGAGCACCCGGCGCACCATCTCATCTGGGGCCTCGGTGAACACGCCGGGCTTCTGGCCGGCTAGCGCCTTGGTGAGCTTCGGCGCCTTGATCTTCTCCCGTAGCTGGAAGGCATGGAAGTTGGTGATCACGATCTTCCCCCGACCGAGGTCGTCGACGCGGTCCGCCGGCACGATGTCGCGCTGGCGGTAGTAGCTCTCCGGATCCGACGGCAGGAGCACCCGCAGCCGATCCTTGATCGTGATGCCGGGGGCGACGAGCAGGAACGCATCGGCGAAGCGGCCGTCCTGCGGGTTGGCCGCCTTGTTGAGGGTGTGCCAGGCGATGAGCATCGCCATCACCACGGTCTTGCCCGTCCCCGTGGCCATCTTGTGGGCGATGCGGAACAGGCCCGGGTTGGCGTCGTCGGCCATCTCCCGCAGGTGGTTCTCGATCCACGTGTCGCCCTGCTTGCGGGCCACCTCCGTGATGTAGATCGCCGTCTCCAGCGCCTCGACCTGGCAGAAGAACAGCGGCCGCTCGCGCTCCGGGTCCGTCCAGTACTCGAGCAGCGTCCGCGTGGTCGGCGTGACGCCCGTCCAGCCGGCAGCGCGCCAGCGGCTGATGCGGTCACGGACCTGGTTGATGAACCGGCTCTCCTCGATCCGATCGGCCGTCCACTCCGTCTCGAACTGGAGCTGCCCGCCCTTCTTCTTCGCCTTTGGGATCGGCACGAAGTACGACGACGGCCGCCGACCCTCGACCACCTCGTCGGTGATGCCGTCCTCACCGAAGCGAAAATGCCGCGTCGGCTCCCCGAAGGGCCCGTTGAGGATCGGGTTCTCGATGACGGTCTGCGGTCCAGGCATGGGGGGCCAGCCTAGGAAACGGTGGGAAGGCAGGCACCGCACACAGACTTCCCGGAGCCGAAGGCACCGTGGGCGGTGGGGTCGTGAGCGCGGCGGACGAGTTCGACCTCGACGTTGACGCGTACGCGTCAAAGGTTCGCGGTCCATTCGATGATGAAGCCCTTGACCCGTGTGGGTGCCAGGTGTCAGGTGTATACAGACACTCGCAGGGAGTCGCCGTGCCTCGCCCGCTTCGTGGATCGGCAGCCATCGACTGGCTCGCCAACCGGAACCCGCTCATCGTGACGTCGTGGGACGACCCTGTCGTCGAGGCGGCCGGTCACCACGTCCGGAGCGTGTATGTCGAGACCTTCTGGCTTCCGACGCTCGGACCGTCGGCGACGTGGGTGCTCCGCAGACTGGCGTGCTGGCTCGAGGCGGCGACGACACCGGTGAGCGTCGAGCTCGGCGACCTCGCCGTCGAGCTCGGCCTCGGAGGCGGTGTCGGACGGTCGAGCCCGATCGTCCGCACGCTGGCACGGCTGTCCCAGTTCCAAGCAGCAGGTCCGGCCGGCGACGCCTTCGCCGTGCGGCGCTTCCTGGCCCCGCTCCCCCTGCGGTTGGCCAGCCAGCTCCCGGACCGGCTCGCCGCCGCCCTTCAGCACGCCGATCGGCGGGCCGGTTGAGCCCGCTGATCACGAACTCGGGCGGCGTGACGGTCGGGGAAGCCGTCCGCCGCCCGGCCATCGTTCCGATCGCCCTTCCCCCAAGTTCGCCCACCACCCTCTCCAGGAGGAGCCCATGACCAGGACCATCACCTTCACCGGCGCCAGAGGCGGCCACGGCACCACGACCGTCGCCGCCGTCGTCGCCCTGCACGCGGCACGGACCGCCCCCACCACGCTGGTGTCCTCCGACACGGAGGCGGCATGCGCGCTGCTGGGCGCATCCTGCGGTAGCCACGACCGCCGAGCGATCGACCTCGCCCCCAACCTGTTGCTGGCCCCCGAGCGCCCCGACAGCGGAGGCAACCGCATCGTGGTGGTCGACGAGGGAACGCTCGCCTCGAAGCCGCCCAGCGCCCCTACAGCAACCGAGGAGCACTACCTTGTGCTCCGCGGCCCGTGCTACGTCGCCCTCGCCACGATCCTTGCAGCGGACGTCGACGGGATCGAGGGGATCGTCCTGGTGTCAGAACGGGACCGGTCGCTGCGCGCCGCCGACGTGACCGACGTGCTCGGGATCCGTGTCGTCGCCACCGTGACGCTCAGCCCTCAGGTCGCTCGCACCATCGACGCGGGCCTCCTGTCGTCTCGCTACCCCCGCCTTCGCGACCTCGACGACCTGCGCTCACTCAGCTGCCCCCTCGCGACCTCAGCGTCATCCCGCAGATCGACCCCAGAACACGTCACAGACTTGCCGTTATCGCTATGCGATAACGGCGCTGAGCGCGATTTCTCCCCGATTCGCGTCGCGCTTTCGGTGCCGAAACCCTCTGTAGAGGGGGTGTGGAGAGCTTCACCGGGGTCGCGGGGTGCTGAACATCGGGCGCCTGGCGCCCGGTGCGGCCGACTACTACGTCGGCGAGGTCGCCACCTCCGCGGAGGACTACTACACCGGCCAGGGTGAGTCGCAGGGCCGGTGGGTCGGCTCGCTGGCTGCCGACATCGGGCTCAACGGCTCCGTGGAGTCCGAAGCCTTCCGTGCCGTGCTCGACGGACGGCATCCGCTCACCGGCGAGCGGCTAGCCCGATCCCGCAACGCCTGCGGCCGGCGTCGCGTTGCCGACCCGAACCAGCAGGCCCTGTTCGACGCCGAGCTCGACATCGGGCGAGTCGCCACCCGCCTCAAGCTCACCGTCGGACGCGTGCGACAGCTCGCGTGGGCCGGCCAGGAGTCCCGGCGGGGCGAGCGAAAGCCCAGGTTCCTCGTGGGCCGCAAGGTCCCCCGGCCCGACGGTCGGCGACCGATGTGGGTGTTCCAGCGGGCCGAGGTCGAGCGGTACGAGGCCGAGCACACCTCCCGCCGGGCCCGCCCCGGCTACGACCTCACGCTGAGACCGCCGAAGAGCGTCAGCGTGCTGTGGGCCCTGGCCGGCGCCGACGAGCGGGCAGCCATCCGCCAGGCCCACCGGGAGGCGGTCGATGCCGTGGTCGGCCACCTCGAGCAGCACGCCGTCTACGCCCGGCGAGGCACGAAGGACCGGGGTCGGATCGAGGTCGACGGGGTGATTGCCGCCGCCTTCGACCACCGCACGAGCCGAGCCGGCGACCCGCTGCTGCACACCCACGTCGTCACCGCCAACCTGACCCGGACCGCCGAGGGCCGCTGGCAGGCAATCGACGGTCGACCCCTCTACAGCAACGCCCGTCCGGCGGGCTTCGTCTACCAGGCGCACCTGCGGCACCTGCTCGGCTCCCGGCTCGGTGTCGAGTGGGGACCGGTCCGCAACGGCTGGGCGGAGATCTCCGGCGTGCCTCAGCCCGTGGTCCGTGCGTTCTCCAAGCGTCGGGACGAGATCGAGGAGATGGTCGCCGAGGCCGGCTACACCTCCGCCGGCGCCCACCAAGCGGCGACCCTGGCGACCCGGCGGGCCAAGGAGTACGGGGTCGACGCCGACCACCTGCAGGAGCGGTGGCGGGACGAGGCCGCCGCCCTCGGTTTCGGGTCCGCTGAGGTCCAGGCGTGTTTCGGGCGCTCAGCGGAACCGGCGCCGCCGGTCAGCGAAACGCTGTTCGAGGATCTCGCCGGTGCTGAGGGTCTCACCCGGCAGGCATCGACCTTCGACCGGGGCGACGTCGTCGAAGCGATCGCCGAACGGGCCGGTCTCAGCGCCGACGCTGAGACTGTCGACCGCCTCGCTGACCGGTTCCTGGGCTCGCGTCACGCCGTCGCGCTCGCCGCTGACCGCTCAGCATCCGAGCTCGTCTGGCGACGTGACGGCAGCCGGACCCGCAGCCTTGACCTGGCCCGCTGGTCGACCCCGGGACTGCTCGCCCTCGAACGTCGACTCCTCGACCAGGCCGCGATCGGATTCGGCCCCCCCGCCCCAGCACCCGTAGACGGAGAGGTCGACCTGGCCCTCGCCGCCCATCCCGAGCTCTCCCCCGAGCAGACCCTCATGGTCCGGGCGCTTTGCGACCCGGCCGCACCAGCCATCCAGCCCATCGCCGGTCGGCCCGGATCAGGCAAGACCCACGCGACCGCTGCCGCCGTCGACGCCTTCACCGCCGCCGGGATCCCCATCGTCGGCTGCTCCCTGTCAGCGGCCGCCGCCGCCGAACTCGAGGACGCCACCGAGCTGCTCGCCAAGACCGGCCGGGAAGCGTCGACGATCGCCCGGTTTCTCCGCGAGACCGACCGACAGCCGCTTGCAGCCGGCACTGTCGTGCTCATCGACGAAGCGTCCATGGTCGGAACCCGTGACCTCGCCCGGATCGCCGACCACGTCGAACAGGCAGGCGGGGCGATGAAGCTGATCGGGGACCCCGATCAGCATGGCGCCGTCGAGACCGGCGGGTTCTTCCGGCTGCTCTGCGACACCCAGGGCGACGCCCTCGTCCGCCTGGTCGACAACAACCGTCAGCACCTGGAGAGCGACCGCGAGAGCATCGACCGCTACCGGGAAGGCCTCGTCGCCAACGCCCTCGCCGGCTACGACGCCGCCGGAAGGGTCCACCGCTCGGCCACGGCCGCAGAGAGCTACGACCTTCTCGTGGCCGACTGGTGGCAGACCGCCCAGGCCGGATCACGTGATCCCATGATCGCCGGACCCAATGTCGTCCGTCGGGCCCTCAACGCCCGGGCTCGTCGCCTGCTCCACGCCCAGGGCGCGCTCACCGGCGATCCGCTCATCGCCGGCGATCGGGAGTACCTCATCGGGGACTGGGTCGTCGCCCGCCGCAACGACCGCACCCTCCGCTCCCCCGACGGGCACTGGGTCAAGAACGGCTCGGCAGGCATCGTCACCGGCGTCGACCACACCAGCGGAGCGCTGACCGTCGACTTCGACCGCGAAGGGGCCGTCGTCATCCCCTGCAGTTACATCCAAGACGGGCGCCTCGACCACGGCTACGCCCGCACCACCTACGGCGTCCAGGGCGCCACCCTCGATCGGGCGCTCTACCACGCCGGTGACGAAGCCAGCTTCGAGGAGGGCTACGTCGCCCTCACCCGCGGTCGACACGAGACCCGCA
>JBDSUN010000104.1:0-3308 GCA_039927735.1 Acidimicrobiales bacterium
CCCAGGTTGTCGAGGAGCTGGTCCATCTTCGGCATGCCGAGGGTGAGGGCCGACAGCACCTGCGTCTCGCCCCGCTGGAACAGGCCGGAGCCGTGGGCCTGGCTGAGCACGCCCACCTCGGAGGTGACGGTGCGCAGGTCCGCCGGGCCACGGCCGTCGATGCGGATGCCCTCCTTGACGGTGCGGGCACGGATGGCGGCCTTCTGGATGCTGCGAGCCGCCTCCTTGATCTCCTTGGTGCGCCCGGCGAACTCCTCGCCCATCTCGGCCACGGCGGTGGCGATGGCGGCGTCGGTGGCGGCGTTGCGCTCGGCCTTGGCGGCGATGGTGCCGGCCTGGGCGAGGGCGTCACCAGAGATGGCCTCGACGCGGGTCTTCACGTCGTCCTGGTAGTCGAGGACGGGGGTGAAGCTGAGCGGGGTGATGCCGCGCCCGGCCTCGACCTTGGTGACAAGCTCCTTCTGGAGCTCGATCGACTCCTTGATCCAGACCTTGCAGGCATCGAGCCCGTCGGCGATGACCTCTTCGGTCACCTTGGGGGCGCCGGCCTCGTAGTGGTCCCACGCCTTCTCGGTGCCGCCAGCCTCCACCATCATGATGGCGACGTCGTCACCGACGCCTCGGCCGGCCACGATCAGCTCGAAGGTGCTGTCCTCCACCTCTTCGAAGGTGGGGTGGGGCACCCAGGTGCCGTCCTGGCTGTACGCGATCCGCACGGCGCCGATCGGCCCCTGGAACGGGATGCCCGAGATGGACAGGGCAGCCGACGCGCCGTTGATGGCCAGCACGTCATAGGGGTTCTGCTTGTCGGATCCCATGACCGTGACGACGACCTGGGTCTCGTTGCGGAAGCCGTCGGCGAAGGACGGGCGCAGCGGCCGGTCGATCAGGCGGCAGGCCAGGATGGCGGCGTCGGTGGGACGGCCCTCCCGGCGGAAGAAGCTGCCGGGGATGCGTCCCGCGGCGTACATGCGCTCTTCCACGTCCACCGTGAGCGGGAAGAAGTCGATGCCCTCCCGGATGCCCTTGGCGGCGTTGGCCGTGACGAGGGCCTCAGTGCCAGCGATCCTGGCGACCACGGCTCCCTGGCTCTGGAAGGCGAGCTTGCCCGTCTCGAACGAGAGGGTCTTGTCGGTGCCGCTGATGGGCCCCGAAACGATGATGGCTTCCGCCATGTTTGTTCCTCCTTGCCGACCAGGGACTCCCCGGGCCGGGTTGAGGCGGCGGGGCCAGTTCCCAGTTGGCGACCACCGAGCGTGCACGCTCGGGAGTCGGCAACTGGCAGCTGACCCACCCTGCCGCCATGTGTGTTGTGGTTGTGGGCTGTTAGCGCCGCAGGCCCATCTTGGCGATGATCGTGCGGTAGCGCTCCACGTCGTTCTTGCGGACGTAGTCGAGCAGGCGTCGGCGCTGGCCGACCAGCATCAGCAGGCCGCGCCGGCTGTGATGGTCCTTCCGGTGCTTCTGCAGGTGCTCGTTGAGGTGGTTGATCCGCTTGGTGAGGATCGCGATCTGCACCTCGGGGGACCCGGTGTCGGTGTCGTGGAGACGGTGCTCCTCGATGATGCCGGCCTTGGCCTTGTCGATCTGCTCAGACATAGATGTAGAGGTTCTCCGTGGGGAGGTGGGTCTGGGGCCCGGCTCCGTCGAGCGCAGTGCGGCACGGGGAGCAAAGCTCCTCGGAGGGCCACGATGGGCGCTCCGAGGACCCGATCAGGGTAGCAGCAGGGTTCGGAGGGCCCTCAATCGCCCTTGGACCGGGCGGCCAGCACCTTCCAGGTGTAGCGGGGCGGGCGGTGCAGGTCCTCGGTGTCGTGGATCCGCTGGCGGGGGGTGAGCTCGAGGACCAGGGCGTCGGGGGCGAAGAGGGCCGCCTCCACCTCGTCGTCGGTGGCATCCACGGGGTCGACGCCCCGCTCGAGCTGCGCTCTGAGCACCGCAGTGCCCAGGCGCCCTCGCATGAGGGCGTGCATGATGGCCGGCAGCGTCTCCGGGTCCTTGAGCAGCCACGAGTGGCTTCCGCCCTCGACCACGACGAGATCTCCGCGAGTGCGGCGCGCGGTGTCTCTGGCCGTGGCCATGGGTACGGCGATGTCCCGGTCGCCGTGGATGGTGAAGACGGGGATCCGCTCCTGGCGGAGCTGGTCGAGCATGGATCGCGAGCTCTTGCTGCGCAGGATCGACGCTGCCGGCCCGAGGAGGCGCCACGGTCGACGGACGTGGCTGCGGAGGGTGGGAGCGACGAGGCGCCCGAGCTTGAGCGCCTGGCGCGGATCCCGGAACCACGGAACCGTCGTGATGGTGTCCACCAGGAGAGTGACGCCGGTGCCCATCAGCAGCGGTGGGAACAGGCGGAACACGTTCACCATGCGATCCCAGGTGTCGCCCACGATGGCATCGAGCAGGACCACGGCGATGGCCCGCTCCGGCTGGCTGGCGGCCAGCTCGGTGACCAGTCGTCCACCCATCGAGTGCCCGGCCAGCACCGCCGGGCCCACCCCGAGGTGGTCCAGCACCCGGCCGAGGAGCTCGGCATAGCTCTTCATGCTCTGGGCGCCGGTCGGCAAGCCGAGCGTGCCGCCATGACCGGCGGTGTCGACGGCGATCACCTTGAACCCGAGGTCGACGAGCCGCGAGAGCGTCTGGGCGTAGAGGATCCCCTCCGCCGAGAACCCGTGGACGACCACGAGGGGCACCCCCCGTCCGCAGATGGCGACGCCCACGGTGTGACCGTCCTCGAGGGTCACCTCGTGGCGGGCCAGCCGGGGCAGGGTGACGTCGACGTCGTCGTCGCGCTCGGGGCCCGGCCCGATGATCGGCTCCTGGGCCACGGCCAGGTGTCGCACCTTCGCAGGTCGCGGTCCGGCCGGGTGGACGTCGACATCCACGTCGTCGATTCGCACCTTGATCGGATCCCACCCATCGTCGATCACGGGACAAGTGTGACGCACCGGGCGATGCCCGCCGGACATGGCGGTCAGCGCAGGATCGCTCGGGCGTCCTCGCAGTCTCGGGCGATCTGTGCGACGAGGGCGTCGATGCCCTCGAACTTCACCTCGCCCCGGAGCCGAGCCACGAAGCGCACCCGGGCGGGCTCGTCGTAGAGGTCACCGGTGAAGTCGAGCAGGTGCGCCTCCAGGAGGCTGGCATGGGCCTCCTCGTAGAAGGTGGGGCGACGGCCGAGCGAGATGGCGGTGGGGTGGACGGTGCCGTCCGGGCGCTCGTACCAGCCGGCGTAGATCCCGTCGGCCGGGAGGAGGATGTCCCCCGGGACCGACACGTTGGCGGTTGGGAAGCCAAGCTCGCTG
>JBDSUN010000105.1:0-14410 GCA_039927735.1 Acidimicrobiales bacterium
AGCGAGCGAAGTGCGCTGTAGGCGGCGTCCGGGACGGAGGCGGTGTCGAAGTTGCCGATGACCGCAACTCCGGTGCTACCGGTGTTGAACCCGCCGGTGTGACCTCCGATGACTGCTTGGTCGATCCCGCCGGCGCGGCCTTCGAAGCCGCGGCCGAACCGGTCGATGAAGAAGTTGTAGGCCACATCGCACCAACCGCGATCGTGGGTGTGGAAGTAGTAGATGCCTCGGAGCAGCGCGGGTACGTCGGCGGCCGAGTAGTCGTTCGAGTCCGCCGTGTGATGCACGACGGAGAACTGCACGTTGCTCGCATAGCGAGGTTGCCCGTCGCAGCCCGGGTTGCCGAGGTTGCGCCAGCTCTCGTCGGCACCCCACTGGGCCCGGGTCACGAGCAAGGGTGAGCTGGGTGCCGCGTTGGTCGTCGCCAGCCCGAACGGTGACGGGCTCTCGGTGACCGCCTCGGTGTCGATGGCGTGCATCTCAAGGCCGGAGACTCGGCCGGAGACGACACGGGTCTCGACTTCGCGCATGTCGTGGCCGAGCCATGCTGGTCCAGCTCCGCGCCGAGCCCGGTGCTCAGGGCTGGCCCGGTCTGGGCCTTCGTCTGCTTCACCCACCAGCTCGGACCAGGCGGACCACGTGCCGTCGGGGGTCAGCCCGCGAACGGCGATCACCGCGTCAGCATCGCCGTCCCACGTCACGCCGGCCATCTCGACGCCGGCCTCTACGTCAGTCCGCTCGCCGAACCCGACGCCGACCGAGCCGCTCGCCAGAAGGTGGTCCTCCCCCTGCACCTTCGGCCGATCGCGCTGAGGGGTCCCCACGACGGAGATGCCCACGCTCATGATCACGGCGCAGGCAACAGTTCGGGCGAGCATCTCGCGCACGCTGCTCATGCGGCACGGCGACATCTAGGACCTCTCATGAGCACCTTCCATGTGGCTCCATGTGCCCCCCAAGGACACCACACCGCCGAAGGTCTCGTGTGGCATGCCCGCCTCGACGTCGAAGCGCAGGGCCCGTTGGTGGAAGTCGAAGGTGTGCAGCACCTCATGATCGACGAGCGAGACGGAGATGTCGTAGGTCCCGGGCAGGAGCATGAGGCCTGGGACGTCAAGGTCGATCGTTCCCCGCCCGAAGATCTGATCCGGCACCAGACCGGCCTCGCGCGTGTTCGGGCCGCTCACGTGCACGCCCTCAAGGGTGTGGATCGCCATGCCGAACACCGGACGCGGGACCGGCTCGTGGGCGTCGTAGTGGAGTCGCAACCGTACGGAATCGCCGGTTCGGACCCTTGTGACCTGGCGACCCGCACCGTCGAGCAGCTCGATGTCGACGATCTCAGCCTCGCCGGAGCCCCAACGCGTGCCTGTCCCGACATCGGCCTCGCGGCCCCCGTGCATCACACCCACGTACTCGTCCAGCACCGAGCCGGCATCGCCGGCGCGCCGCACGCGCCCCTCGGCAAGCCAGACGACGTGGTCGCACATCGACCGGACCGAACCGAGGGAGTGAGAGACGAGGACGATCGTCTTGCCGGCGGAACGAAGGTCCGCGAACTTCTCCGCACACCGGTTCTGGAACTGCTCGTCACCAACCGCCAGCACTTCGTCGATGAGGAGGATGTCGGGATCCACGTTGATCGCGACGGAGAAACCAAGACGGACGTACATCCCTGACGAGTAGTTCTTGACGGGCGAGTCGATGAAGCGCTCCAAGCCGGCAAAGCCGACGATGTCGTCGAACTTTCGGTCCAGCTCGCGTGTCGAGAGCCCGAGGATGGTGCCGTTCAGATAGACGTTCTCGCGGCCGGAGAGCTCCGGGTGAAACCCCGCTCCGAGCTCCAGGAGCGCTGAGACCTTGCCATCGACGGTGATGCGTCCGCTGTCGGGTCGAAGGATCCTCGCCATGCACTTGAGCAGGGTGCTCTTGCCGGAGCCGTTCTCCCCGATGAACCCCACGGTCGTTCCCTGGGTCACTTCGGCCGACACGTCGTCGAGGGCGAGGAACTCCTCGTAGCCCGCTCTGCGACCGCGCATGATCGTGGCCTTGAGGCTCTGGTTGCGCTCGTTGTACAGACGGAACGACTTGGAGACCTTCTCCACGGTGATGACAACCGGCGGGCTCACAGCTCCTCCGCCAGCCTCGGCTCGAGACGGTAGAAGATGGCGTAGCCGACGACCAGAACGATCGCAGAGATGACGCCGAGGAACAGCAGGTCCTCAGCCGGCGGGAAGCGAAGGTCGTACAGCACGTCGCGGTAGGCCTCGACGAAGCGCGCCATCGGGTTGAGGCGATAGATGCGCAGCAGCGGAAGCGAGTTGCGGGCGTCGGCCTCAGCTACGAGGGAGATGGGGTAGATGATCGGCGTGGCATAGAACCACAGCTGCATGAAGATCCCCAGCAGGTGCTGCACGTCCCGGAAGTAGACGTTGAGCACGGACAGGGCGAGGGCGACTCCGAGCACGAATGCGGTCTGCAGCGCGACCAGCACGAGAAGCGGCAGGATCCAGGGCAGCACCATGTTCCCGGCGACGAGCAGGGCGAGGATCAGGACGCCGAGCTCGATGCCCAGCGAGAAGGTCCACGACGCGACGTTCGAGCCCACCAGGATCTCTCGGGGGAAGTACACCTTCTTCACCAGGTTGGCGTTTCCCACCAGCCCTCCCATCCCACCGAACATCGAGTTGGAGAGGTAGTTCCACGGGAGGAGGCCACACAGGAGGAACAGGGGGAACACATCGAGGCCGCTCGGGTCTCCCGGTGTCACCTGGATCTTCAGGAGGTAGCGAAAGACGAGCGTGTACACGAGCATCATTGCGATGGGGTTGAGCAGCGACCATGCCCAGCCGAGCACGGACCGCTTGTACTTGCCACGCAGCTCGCGCAGGGTCAGATGCGTCCAGAGGTCGCGAGCGGCGGAGATCTCCCTGAGATGGGTGATGGCGCCGCCGTCCTGGTTCGACCTGGAGACGTGGGAGGTTGGCAAGTCAGCTTTCGGGTGGGGACGATGACGGTGTCGGGGGCGGCGGCGGTGCGGCGCCGTTGAGGTTACTGGACAGTCGCCGCACCCTCCTGAGGACCGAACGCAGCCGCCACGACCGGCCAGCGGGCGGAGCCCCGTCCTCCGGCCGGTCAGGTGGGCGGCTGAGGAGGGCTCCGAGAGCGGCATCGGTGCCGTCAAAGCGGAGCATCAGGTGTTGAAGGGCGCCCTCGAGCCCCTCGGTGCGGCGCATCAGATGGGCGAACGCCGCGGACTGCTGCTCCTCGATCGCGGCCGCGGCTGCCAGCACGCCGGTGAGACCCGGTGCGGTGGCGAGGATGGCCGAGAGGAGCGGAACCGCATCGAGGCCCGGCTCTGCGGGCAGACCGGGGTCGCCGGTCAACGGATCATGGGAACGACGCCCGATCAGGAGGTAGCGATAGTACGGGCCGACCTGGGTGCGATCCTGCAGGGCGAGGTTGTAGAAGATGTCAAACCCCATGTCGAGATCACTGAAGCCCCCCCGGCCGACAACCTGGTGCTTCACGAGCATGCCGAGCACCCAGTCCTGCAGGTTGCCGTTCCCGATCGAGGTGACGGTGAGGCCAGCCTCCTCCATGGCCGCTCTGGTGCCACCAAGGGAAGGCAGCCCGTTCTCGGCGTGCTCTGCGAGCTGTGGCTGCACCGCTCCGGTCATCGCCCTGACGAACCTGCGCACCAGCTCCTCCGAACCGGCAACGCCTGGCGTGTCAAACGGAGCGGCAATCACGATGAGATCGCGCGAGCATCGGGCCAGCTCGGCGATGAAGGCGGAACGGTGGGCGGGCGCGACGTGCTCGAGAGCGTCGCAGGAGATCACCACATCGACGGACCGAGAGGCTACGGGCAAGCGAGATCCGTCACCCAGAACGAGGCTCGTACCGGCGAGGGGAGACGGGTTCACCTCCACGTCGACGCTTGTGACCCGGAGGTCTGGTGCGAAGGCTCGGAGGTAGCCGGAGTTGTCCCCCACGTCGAGGGCTCGTTGTGGCCCCTGGCCGAGGTTGGCCGTGATGGCCCGTGCGATGGCGGCGTAGCGCGCGTAGCGATCGAACGCCGTCCACGAGATGTCGGGGAACTCGACGTTCTCCCGTTCCAACCGGGGGGCGCCCGGGTTCACCGAGGGGCTCAGCGGGATCGGCCGATGTGGCGCGGAACGTCGACTCTCGGACACGAGGGCTGCAGCCTACTGTCGCGGCTGGCCACCGGCCCGTTGCTAGCCTGCGCCACCCGTGAGCAGGATTGGGTTGGGCGGTCGTACCGGCGATCCCTCGCCAGAGATGGAACGGGCGGGCCCCCGACGCGCGCCAGACCAGCCGGCCCGTCGCATGGCTGCCATGGCGGGGCTGTCGATCCTCCTCATCGGTGTGGTCCTGCTCCGCCCCGGCGGCCGAACCCTCGGAGACGACACCGAGCACGTCGAGCGAACGACCGTGCTCCCGTTTCTGTCATCGGGGCAGTCCATCGTCCAGCGCTTCACCGCTCAGTCGGACGGCCTCTCCCAGGTGATGATCCGGTTCGCCGTCGGCGACGGCGTCGACAGCTGCCGGGTGCGGGCGCTCGTGACCGATGCCTCCGAGGTCGTCGCCCAGCGAGCCGCCGACTGCGCGGACCTCCGACAGGCAGCGCTTTGGACCATCGACTTCGCCCCGATCGAGGGCAGCGGCGGGAACACGCTTGAGCTCGAGGTCTCACTCCTCGGCACCAGCTCAGCACCGATGTCGCTGTGGGGCGGCCCCAGCGTTGGCAGGCTGCCACCCGCTGAGATCGACAAGGAGGTCCTGCCAGTGTCCGCGGAGCTCCACACCGCGTACGGGGACGACACCTTCGCCGTGCAACAGCTGCGAACGGCGCTGGATCGCATCGACGGATACGGCCCATTCTGGCACCACCCGGTCGCCGTCACCACGGTCGCCGTCCTCACCATCGTCTGCCTCGTCCTCCTCGCGAGCAACCCGAGACGGCTGGGGCTTGCGCTGGTTGTGACCTTTGCGGTCGTCAAGGGGATCCTGTGGTCGACAGTGATCCCGCCGATGGAGGGACCAGACGAGAAGGCGCACGTCGCGTACGCACAGTTCATGGCCGAGCAGCAGCGCATCCCGAAGCGCGGCACCGATCAGTTCGGGATCGACCGCACCTACAGCGAGCAGCTCGATCGCGGCGTCCGCGACGTGTACCACCAGACCAGCTCGTGGCCCGGCAACCGGGCGGACTTCAGCTCCGAGTCGCGGGCGCGCGCCGATCGCATGTTGGTCGGCGCCGGACGTGACTCGGGCGGCGACGGGGCGGCGGCCGGCTACTCGCCCTACTACTACGCCCCGGCTGCGCTGCTCTACCTATCCGCCCCTACAGACCTCGACGTGGGACTGGGAGTGATGAGGCTCTGGAGCGTGGCCCTCGGCGCGGCGGCCGCCTGGTTGGCTGTCCTGATCGGGCGCCGCCTGTTTCCCGGCTCTGAGGCTGCTGCGTTGGCTTTGGGCATCGCGGTTGCAGCCCAGCCGATGCTCAGCCAGCAGCTGGCCATCGTCAACAACGACGGGCTCATCGTGGTGGCCGGCTTCGCGTGCCTTCTCATTGCGTTGGATCTGGCCACACCGAACGCCCATCACCGATCACTTGTCCTGGGCGGGTTGGCACTGGGCATCGCGGTGGCGACGAAGCCCTTCGGCGTTGCATGGGCTCCGGTACTGGTCGCCGGCTGGCTCATCGGACGGCTGCGAACGCCGCCACAGGAGCGCCGGAGGTGGATCGGCGATGCCGTGCGGGCCGGCGCCGGGGTCGGCGCGACCTACGGCACCTGGGTCGCGATGTCCGTGGCGCTCGGACTCCCACCTACCACGGTCCAGACCTTCGACCCCGAACCTGGTCCGAAGACGGTCGCTGGTTTTCTCGACCTTCACCTCGAAGACGGGTTCAAGCCGCTGCGCGATCGATGGGTCCAGCAGTTCTGGGGCGACTTCGGTGGTCTGACGCTCCCTCTGCCCGACTGGGTGCTGGCCGGCATCACTGTCGCGGCGGCGCTCACGGTGCTCGGGCTGGCGGCGTGGGCGGTGCAGGTGGCCGCCCGGGTCGGCCGCCGCCGGTTGCGATCGATCGACGACGCCGAGCTCTCGTCGATCGTGCGCGTCGGTCTCTGCGTGCTGGCCATCGTCGCCACCCTGGGGGTCCTGCACGCGGCGGACTTCCTTCAGTACCGCCGAAACGGCCGCCTCGAGCTCGTGCAGGGCCGGTACGCCCTGATGGTGCTGCCGGCGGCACTTGCCACCCCGGTGCTTCTGGCGAAGTCCTTCGCACCGCGCCTTCGCTTGGCGCCGGCGCTCGCCGCCATCGCCGTTGCGGTGGTCGGCCTCAACGTGCTGGGACTCACTCTCGTCGTCGAGCGCTACTACCTGTGATCAGGGGCGGGACTCGCCACCAGGACTCCCGGTGGGGCGAGGGTCTGACGGGCCCGCCACCCGCGCAGGCGGTGGCTGCGAGTGCCGCAGGAAGGCCACCTCCTCAGCCAACACCTCCGAGCGAGCCTCCAGCCTCGAAACGTGCAGCGAGAGGCTCATGCACACGAAGAGGAGGAACAGCACGCTGCCAGCCAGGATCAGGTTGGCGCCGTTGCTGATCCCCACCGTCTTGGCCACCTCGTCGACGAGGGACCGGCCGACGGCGAACAGGATCCCAACGAAGCCGACGAGCATCCAGAGCAGGGCGTAGTTCTCGAGGAGCTTTCGGCGGCGGACGAACTCCAGCACCACGCCCACGTTGGCCAGTGCGACCAGCAGCAGGAAGACCTCAAGCCTCGACATCGCCCACGAACCCCCGTTCAGCGATCGGGCGGCGCACGCTGTGCAGCGCGATGACCAGCACGAGCCGGATGAGGTGCAGCACGCTGCGAGCCGGGCCGGACGACGCCCGTCCCCCGGCCCGAGGATGCATCACGACGGGTTCCTCGGCTACGCGCAGGTGCCAGTCGCCGGCCAGCAGCAGGGCTTCAACGGTGTCGGACAGGTATGCGCTCGGGTAGGCCCGCGCAAACCGGTCGATCGCGCGGGGTCCGAACGCCCGAAAGCCGCTGGTCGTGTCGGAGACCCTGACACCGAGTCGCCGGCTCACTTCGCGCGACAGCAGCCGCATCACCGCTCGCCGTCCTCGTCCCACGCGATAACCGGCGTCGAACCGCGAGCCGATCACCAGGTCGAGCTCGTCGTCACCGAGCCGGGCCAGCAGGCGCAGCGCTTCGGCAGGATCGTGCTGACCATCGGCGTCCACCTGCACCACGGCCTGGTATCCGCGCTCAGCCGCAAAGCGGAACCCGCTACGCAGGGCGGCCCCTACGCCCAGGTTGAACGGGTGCTGGATCACCTGCGCACCGTGCTTTCGGGCCACCGTCGCGGTGCGATCAGAGGACCCGTCATCGACCACCAGCACGTCGCTACCGAGGTGAGTGAGCACGGCCGTGACGACGGACCCGACGGTCGCCTCCTCGTTCAACGCAGGGATGACGACCAGTGTGGATGGCAGCACGAACCTCCGGACGGGCTGCATAGACCCTAGTCGGCAGCATTCGTCGCCTCGAGGATCCGGGTGGTTACCGTGCTTCGATCGTGGAGCCACCGGAGCAGGACGTGTCAGCCATCGTGGTGGCCTTCGGCGCCGAGCCGTGTCTCGAGCCCGGCGTGCGAGCGCTGCTGGCCTCGCTCGGAGTACGGGTCGAGGTCGTGCTCGTGGACAACGGCTGCACGGACGGCGCCGTGGATCGCCTGGAGGGCACTCCCGGACTCGTGGTGGTGCGGCCTGCCGAGAACCTCGGCTTTGCGGGGGGGTGCAACGCCGGAGCCGACGTGGCCTCGGGCAACGTGCTCGCGCTGGTCAACCCCGACGCCATCGCGCACCCTGACGCACTCGCAGTCCTTGCCGAGGGGGCAGCTCGACCCGGCGTGGGCCTCGTCACGGCGAGCGTACGGCTGGCAGACCGCCCCACCCTGCTCAACTCGGCCGGGAACGAGATCCACTTCGGGGGCTTGAGCTGGTCCGGCCACTTCGAGGAGCAGGCCGCAGACCACGAGTGCGAGCGGGACGTCTTGGCGGCCAGCGGAGCGGCCATGGCCATCCGGCTCGACCTCTGGCGAGAGCTCGACGGGTTCGACGACCGATTCTTTGCCTACTACGAGGACGCCGATCTCAGCCTCCGCTGCTGGCTGCGGGGGCTCCGGGTCGTCTACCTGCCGGCGGCCGTCGTCGAGCACCGCTACGAGTTCTCCCGCAACCCTGCGAAGTTCTTCCTCCTCGAGCGCAACCGAGCGGTCATGGTGTGGTCCTGCTACTCCCGCCGGCTGCTGCTCGTCACGGCACCAGTGCTGCTGTTGCTGGAAGTCGCCACCCTCGCCATGTCCATCGCCCAGGGGTGGCTGAGACACAAGCTCAACGCGTGGCGGTGGCTGTGGGCCAACCGCCACTACGTGCACGCCCGACGGTCGTCGATCCAGGCCACTCGCGTCGTGGGCGATCGAGCCCTCGCCCCGATGTTCGCGACCCGGCTGAACCCGGGAAACCTTCCTCCCCCTGCGTGGACGGGCCCGCTGGATCGGGCGCTCAGCACCTATTGGGCCTTCGCACGCCGGCTGCTGTGATGCAACGGTCACCAGCTCTCCGCCGGTGGGCGGTCCTCACCACCGCCTTCAGCTGTCTCACCTTGCTCTGGATCCTTGCATCACCGCCAGCAAGTGGGCCCGACGAGAACGCGCACGCCGTGAAGGCCGCTGCCGCCGCGAGGGGGGACCTCGTCGGCCGCCCAGACCCTGAGGTCGGAGCAGCCTCTCGGATCGTACGGGCACCCGCGGTACTGGACCGGATGAGGGCGATTGCAGGTTGCTTCGCCTTCCAGCCGACCATTCCGGCGAGCTGCAGCCCAAGCTTTACGGGGTCCGAAGAAGACGTCGATCTGACCACACGAGCCGGCCTGTCTCCGCCGACCTACCACGTGCTGACCGGCCTTCCCTTGCGGATCTCCCCCTCCGCCCCCGGGCTCTACGCTGCACGCGCCACCGGGGGGATCCTGGCCGCCGGGCTCGTCGCCGCCGCCCTCACGCTCGCCAGCCTTCGGCAACGAGCGACATACCTCGTCCTCGGTGGCCTCGTGGCCTGGACCCCCACCGCGCTGTATTTCACGGCAGTGCTGAACCCCAGTGGTCTCGAGCTCAGCGCCGCACTCCTGGTCTGGGTCACGGCGATCCTTCTCGCCGACCCCGACGGCCTCCCGTCGGGCGCGGTGGCCGCCCTGCCCTGGGCCGCCGCGGTGGGGGCCTCTGCGCTGCTCCTCGCCCGACAGCTCGGTCCACTGTGGCTGGCCCTGATCGCCCTGGGAGTCGCGCCCCTCCTCACCATGACTCGCGTGCGAGTGCTCGCCCGCTGGCGCACGATGCGCCTCGCGTCAATCCCGGTGGGCGTGGCCTCGGCCGCCGCCCTCACCTGGCTGGCGGTCTACAAGCCCCTCGCATCCAAGGCGACCAGCGACGCGTTCGATGTGAGCTTGCTCCGAGCCGCCGCCATCACCTTCGGCCGGTTGGGCGACGTCTACACCGGGGCCATCGGCAGGTTCGGATGGCTCGACACCCCCGTACCTCGTTCGGTCGAGTGGCTATGGACTGGGCTGCTCTTCGGGCTCCTCGGCCTGGGCTGGGCGCTAGGAGCGCGTCGGGTGCGAATCGCACTCGGGGTCAGCTTGCTCGTCGCAGTGGCCGCCCCGCCGCTCATCGAGGCCTCACAGCTCGACACCGCGGGCCTTGTGTGGCAGAGCCGCTACACCTTGCCCCTGGCGTTCGGAGCGCCTCTGCTGGCCGGTCATGCCCTCGATCGCCGCCGCCCGGCGGTCGATGAGCTCCGCTCCTGGGCCACGCTGTGCATCGCGGGCGTCGGCATCGCTCACCTCGCGGCCTTCTACGTCGCGCTTCGGCGCTACGTGGTGGGCACCGACGGGCCGGTCTGGTTCCTCGGCGCGACCGGCTGGGAACCGCCCCTTCCGCCCTGGCTCCTCCTCCTCGCCTTCATCGCGGCCCTGAGCGCCACGGGGTGGTGGCTCCACCACGTGGTCAGCTCAGGCGGCGGAGCGCCGGACGACCAGTGCGAAGTTGTTGCGCCGCGGCGGGACACGGGCCTCGGCACGGATCTCGTCATCAGGCAGTAGGGCTGAGATCTGTGCCTGCAGCTCCGCTCTCGTGGGGAACGAAACCGTCTCGCCTGATACGTACGTGTCGGAGAAGTAGCAGAGCCCGTGGGCGATGGAACGGGTCGGCTCCCACTCCTTGACGATCAGGTGCCCGCCGGGCACCAGCAGCGCGCGCGCTTCGGTGAGCAAGGCGTCCCGCTCGTTGTGCGGGACGTGGTGCACGACGTCGCAGATCACGACGAGGTCGAATCTCGGTGGGTCTTGGCGGAGAAGGTCACCCGTGCCGATGGAGCGGAAGCTCACCCGGGATCGATCTCCCTCGAACAGGCGGCCCGGCTCGGCGGAGATGTCGATGCCCACGATCTCCGCCTCGGGGTAGACGGTCGCAAGGCGCTGGACGAGCGACCCATCCCCGCACCCGACCTCGAGGATGCGTCGAGCGGGCGCAACACTGTGGACGAGCTCCGCGAAGTCCTCGAGGTTGATGAAGTACGACCGGTACGCGTTCGAGATCGGCACTTCCAGACCGCCCAATCTGCGGCGAACAGTGCTTCCGATGCCCACAGGTTCGTTCTCCTCCGTTGCCGACCGGTCGCCGAGCCTACCGGGGCTGGGCCGACCTACCCGGACACGAAGTAGCCCGAGAGATCGGCCAGCGCCGGGGTGCTCGGGCTGCTGAAGTGGTTGTACAGGCCGATCAAACCCCCGCTCCCGAGTGCGGTGAGCACACCGTTCGAAACGACCGCACCGGGCCCGAAGTTCAGGTTGGATGATGTGGGGCGATCGTCACCGAAGGGCCAGACCGTGAGGAACCCGGAGCCAGCTGGTCCTGCGACAGTGAGGTTGAAGAGCGCCGCCACCGCGTCGATGGGCACGCCGTTGAGCCGTCCGACCTGGAGCCCCTCCTCCGCGCCGCCCCCCAGCGGCCGGGGGTTCACGCCGTTGCCGGTTCGCGTGTCCATGGTGCGAGTTGGCGGGTCGAGGGCTACGTACCGGGCCCCGCCGGGAGCGAAGTACCCCAGCACGTCGACGATGACGTCGGTGGTACCGAAGTGGTTGTAGATGTTGACCTCATCGTTGGTCCCGATGCCGGCGATCACGAGATTCGGAACCACGCTGCCGGTTGAGAAGTTCAGGCTGGACGCCGTCGGGCGCGCCGTTCCACCCGGCCAGACGGTCAGGAACCCGTTGGCGGCGGGCTGCACCGCTGTCACGTTGAGCACCACCGCAGTGGCCTCAGTCGGGATCTCGGTGCCCTGGAACGTGGCGCCGCGCACGGCGAACCCCAGGGTCTCCCCGGTCGTGAACGGGGTGCAGTGAAGTCCGGCGGGCAGACAGCCAGACGGCACATCAGGGCGGGTTTCGAGTGCTCGCACCGGTGTGATGGCCATGAGGCCCTGGCTGCTGCTGGGGGCGTAGTAGCCGACCAGGTCGATGACCACGTGCGTGGTGCCGAAGTGGTTGTAGAGGTTGAAGCGGCCGTCGCTCCCGAGCGTGGCCGTCACGTGGTTGGCGAGCGTCTGGCCAGGACTGAAGTTGAGGCTCGACGCCGTCGGGCGCGTCGAGCCGGTCGGGTACAGAGTGAGAAAGCCGGTCTGGGTGGTGGCAACGGCCGTGACGTTCAGGACGACGGCTGTCGCGTCGTCCGGTACGGCGGCGAGCGCTCGGGCGTCGAACGTGAAGGACTGCCCGGTGCCGAGCGCACCGCAGCGGGGGCCCACGCACCCACCCGGGGCGCTGCTGCGCGTCTCGGCGACCCGCACGGGGGCGGGAAGGGTGGAGTAGAGCGCGCCCGTCGGGGCATCTGGGGGGTTCGTGACTGGGTCGCGCAGGGCGAGGTTCCCGGCACCGAAGGCCGGGTCGCGGCCGGCGGCGCCGGCGTCCGCGGCGCGCACCTCGAGGAGGCGCTGCAGCTCAGCGATGTCGAGCGCAGGGTTGGCGGCGAGGTACACGGCGGCCGCACCGGCGACGTGCGGCGCCGATGCGCTGGTGCCGTAGAACCCGGAGTCACCCGTGCAGGCCGAGCCGTTGCCAAAGATCGAGCTGCTCACCCCGTCCGGCCCGGTGATGTCCGGCTTGATGCGGCCGTCAATGGTCGGACCCTGGCCGGAATAGACCTCGAGCGCTCCAGTCGTGTGGCAGGCGGCGCCCACCGCCATCGCGAAGGGAGAGCTCGCTGGCTCCGTCGTGCTTGCCGTGGTCGTGGTTCGACCACCGCCCGTTGCGAAGTCAGCGTCGCCCGACAGGAACAGGTCGAAGCGGGGTGTGCCCGAACCATCGAAGCGGAAGATCTCCGCGCCGTACAGGCGCGTGGACCCGGTGGTGTTCGTCACGGTTGCCTCCTCGACCGGCGCAAAGCCAGCGGGGGACTGTTCGATCGTGGAAGCGGCGATCTCCACCGGTGGGTTGGCACTGAGGTCCCAGAGGAACAGGTCGTAGTCCTGCGTCGTCAGAGGCCACGCGTCCCATTTCAATGAGATGGTGCCCATCCCCCCGCCCCCTGCCACCGCGAAGGTTTGGAACTCGCTCTCGTCGATGAATGACGGGGACGCGGCTCCCCCGTCGAACTCCATCTCGAGGTCTCCGTCGCGGTCGGTGCTGACGACGTCGAGGTGGTTGTTGCCAAGGTTTCCCGACGAAACCGTCCAGAGCACCCCTTGCAACCGCGTGCTCCGCACCACGCCCGCCGGGGTCAAGCCATCCCCCGATCCGTCCCCCCTGCCGGTCAGCAGGAACCCGCCGGACATGTTGGCGATGCGGATTCCTTGGCTGACGATCGTCTCGCCTGCTCCGGCCATGTCGGCATCGGTGTCGAGGCAGATCAGGTGCAGCTTGGCGCCAGGCGCCATGTCGTGGACGAGCTCGGCCACGGCTGTCCCGTGATCGCTCTCCCCCATGCCACCGGCGGGGCAGAACGACGTCGTCTCGACGTTCACCCCTGCGGGAAGCTCAGTCCCCAGCTTGTCGACGTAACCGGCGAACCCGCCGTCGACGATCGCCACCTCGAGACCAGTGCCATCCGCTCCTGCGGTGTGCCATGCAGCTGCGTTCGTGCCGAGAACCGCTTCCGAGACCACGGCGGGCTGGAACCAGTTCGGTGCGCGCACTCGCGCTACACCGTTCGCCTTACCAAGCGCACGCAGCTGCCCCACCGGCACCGCGGCCTCCACGAGGGCGGGGGCTCCACCAGTGACCTCGCCCCCGACGGCCTCGACTGCAGCGCTGACGGCGCCGGCCGCGCCCTCGACCACCACGATGACCCGTCCCTGCCCGTCAGCACGGGCTTCGGAAGGCGATGCTCCCGCCTCGATCAACCGGGGGTCGACGTTTCCGGTCGACGCCCGTGGACCTCGGTCGGCGTGGCGCGGTGGAGGCCGACGACCGGCGTTCTCTGCGGTCGCTTCGACGCCTGCCGGAAGGATCGTCGCCGCAACGAGGGCGACCATCGCGCACGCCGCGATGCTGATGCGACGCGGGCCCGTCATCGATTGCGCCGATCCACGCGGGAGACGACGCGTCGAGGCACCGCGACCAGAACCCTGGAGGCCTTGCGCGCCGCCGGCCCCGCGCCGTGCTCGTCCAGGTACTCGCGTCCGCGAGCGCGGTAGTCGCTGGCCACGCGAGCGATCGAGCGCCGTCCGTCCGTGAACCCGGGCGGCAGCGCATACGGCTCTAGCGCGAACGACATGAACGGTTCGTCCAGCACGACATCCTCCCAGTCGGCCGTGGGAGACCGATGTCCGTGGTCCCCCACCCGAGCCCGAGCGCCATGCAAGATGTCGAGGTACCGGTCCGCCTGCCTGTCCGGTGCCCACCGTAGCAGTGCCGCTCGACGGGCGTTCTGACCCAGGCGGAGGCGGGCTGCGTCGTCGTCGAGGAGCCAGGTGAGCTGGTCGATCCACTCGCGCTGGGTCGTGGCCAGCACGCCCGTCACCCGATCCTCGATCGCTTCCTGGAACGGTGCGGTGGGCGTGGCGATCGTCGGTGTGCCCACGAGGGCGGCCTCCAGCCACTTGATGGCGCTCTTGGCTTCGTTGAAGCGGCCTCCGAGGGTGAGCGGGGCCAGGTTGACGTCGAGGTCGCGCAGCACACCGGGCAGCTCGTACCAGGCCTTCATGGGCAGCCGTACGAGCCGCCGGCCGAGCACCCGCACACCCGGCCCTGGCTCGAGAAGCCCACCCAACCAGAGCTCGACGTCGGGGTGCCGGTGCAGCACTTCGAGGACGGCGGGC
>JBDSUN010000106.1:0-2612 GCA_039927735.1 Acidimicrobiales bacterium
CAACGTGGCCGTGGAGCTGTGCGACCACGGCGACCCGCTCGACTCGCACCGCAACGACGCCCTGGCCACCCTCGCGGTCCAAGCCGGCGTCGACGTCGTCGCCACCACCAACGCCCACTACGCCACTCCGGCCGGCCGGCGGCTGGCCACCGCCATGGCCGCAGTGCGGGCCCGTCGCAGCCTCGATGATCTGGACGGCTGGCTGCCCGCCTGCGCCGGCGCCCACCTCCGCTCGGGTGACGAGCAGGCCCGGCGCTTCGCCCGCTGGCCGGGAGCGGTGGAGCGGGCGGCTGAGCTGGGCCGGGCCTGCGCCTTCGACCTGCAGCTGGTGGCGCCGCAGCTCCCCCCGTTCGACTGCCCAGACGGCTTGAGCGAGATGGCCTACCTCCGTCGGCTCACCGCCGAGGGCGCCCAGCGCCGCTACGGCACCTGGGGGGAGGAGCGAGTGCCGGGCGCCTACCGCCAGATCGAGCACGAGCTGGCCCTCATCGAGCAGCTCGGCTTCCCCGGCTACTTCCTCGTGGTCTGGGACATCGTCGACTTCTGCCGTCGCAGCAACATCTACTGCCAGGGCCGGGGCAGCGCTGCCAACAGCGCTGTCTGCTACGCGCTGGGCATCACCAACGCCGACGCCGTGCAGCTCGGCCTGCTCTTCGAGCGGTTCCTGTCGCCGGAGCGGGACGGGCCGCCCGACATCGACATCGACATCGAGTCGGGCCGGCGGGAGGAGGCCATCCAGTACGTCTACGCCAAGCACGGCCGCCGCCATGCCGCCCAGGTGGCCAACGTCATCACCTACCGGGCCAAGTCCTCGATCCGGGACGTTGCCAAGGCCCTCGGCTACGCCCCCGGCCAGCAGGACGCCTGGTCGAAGCAGGCCGATGCCTGGGGCGGGGTGGCCGTCACCGCCGCTCAGCAGGAGGCCGACAAGGAGATCCCCGCCGACGTGCTGGAGCTGGCCGCCGAGCTCGAGCACGCTCCCCGCCACCTCGGCATCCACTCCGGCGGCATGGTGATCTGCGACCGCCCCATCGTGGAGGTGTGCCCGGTGGAGTGGGCCCGCATGGAGGACCGCTCCGTCCTCCAGTGGGACAAGGACGACTGCGCCGCCGTCGGCCTGGTGAAGTTCGACCTCCTCGGCCTCGGCATGCTCGAGGTGCTGCACGGCTGCATCGACCTCGTGCGGACCGTGCATGGCGACACCGAGGTCGACCTGGCCACCCTGCCGCAGGAGGACGAGGTCTACGCCATGCTTTGCCGGGCCGACTCCATCGGCGTGTTCCAGGTGGAGAGCCGGGCCCAGATGGCCACCCTGCCCCGGTTGCGGCCCCGGGAGTTCTACGACCTCGTGGTGGAGGTGGCCCTCATCCGACCTGGCCCCATCCAGGGCGGCTCGGTGCACCCCTACATCCGCCGGCGCAACGGCCAGGAGGACGTCACCTACCTGCACCCGCTGCTGGAGCGGTCGCTGAAGAAGACGCTCGGCGTGCCGCTCTTCCAGGAGCAGCTCATGCAGATGGCCATCGACGTCGGCGGCTTCAGCCCCGGCGAGGCCGACAGGCTCCGTCAGGCCATGGGCTCCAAGCGCAGCCGGGAGCGGATGGAGCGCCTCCACCAGCGCTTCGCCGACGGGGCCGCCGAGCGCGACGTCACCCCTGAGGTCATCGAGCAGATCTGGGAGAAGCTGGCCGCCTTCGCCAGCTACGGCTTCCCCGAGAGCCACTCGGTGAGCTTCGCCTACCTCGTCTACGCCTCGTCGTGGCTGAAGCGCTGGTACCCGGCTGCCTTCTGCGCCGCCCTGCTCGACGCCCAGCCGATGGGCTTCTACTCGCCGCACACCCTCGTGCAGGACGCCCGCCGCCACGGCGTCGAGGTCCGCACCCCCGACCTCAACGCGTCCGCCGCCACTGCTGTGCTGGAGGGTTCGGGCACGGCCAAGGCGGGGCGGGAGGATCCGCCGGAGGAGTGGGGGGCTGGGGGGCCGGCAGTGCGGGTGGGGATCGGCTACGTGCGGGGGATCGGCGACGACCTGGCCACCCAGATCGCCGATGGCCGCCCCTACGCCGACCCGGAGGACCTGGCCCGACGGGTGCCCCTCACCCTCCCGCAGCTGGAGGCCCTGGCCACCAGCGGCGCCTTCGACGGCTTCGGCATGTCCCGCCGGGAGGCCATCTGGGCGGCCGGCGCCGTCGCCCAGATGGGCACCGACCGCCACGGGGCTCAGCGGCTCCCGGGCATCGTCACCGGGGTGATCGCGCCCGAGCTGCCGGCCATGACGGGAGGCGAGGCCGCCCGGGCCGACCTGTGGTCCACCGGCGTGAGCCCCGAGGGCCACCCCACCCGCTTCGTGCGCGAGCACCTGGCCGCCCGGGGGGTGGTGACGGGGGCCGGCCTGGCCGCCGTCGAGTCGGGCGCCCGGGTGCTGGTGGCCGGGGTGGTCACCCACCGCCAGCGCCCGGCCACCGCCGGGGGCACCCTGTTCGTTAACCTGGAGGACGAGACGGGCCTCATCAACGTGGTGGTGTCGAAGGGCTGCTGGGCGGCCCATCGCAAGGTCGCCCGCACCGCCCCCGCCATGCTCGTGCGGGGTCGCCTCGAGCGCTCCGAGGGCG
>JBDSUN010000107.1:0-5613 GCA_039927735.1 Acidimicrobiales bacterium
GAGGTGTCCCAGACCTCGGGATCGACCCAGGTGAAGACGTCCCGGGTCTGGGCGTCCCATGACCACCGCAGGTTCATGGCGAGGTCCTCGAGCGCGTCGAGCTCGGCCGGCATGGACGGGCGGACGGTGAAGCTGCGGAGGGCCTTCATCCGCGCAGACCCTACTGAGCCCGACGGGGCCTCAGAGCGGGAGGGCGACGAGCAGCTCCGCGGCCCACGGCACGTCGCCGTCGAGCCGCTTGGCGGCCCACGGCACGTCGCCGTCGAGCATGGCGTCGATCGCCGCCGCGGGGACGGGACTGGAGTAGAGGTAGCCCTGCACCGCGTCGCATCCGAGTCGGCGGAGGGCGTCGGCCTGCGCCTGCTCCTCGATGCCCTCACCCACGGCGGTCATGCCGAGGGCGTGGGCCAGGCCGATGACGTGCTCCACGATGGCCCGGTCCTCTTCCGACTCGTGGACACCGGTCACGAACGACCGATCGATCTTCAGGATGTCGAGGTTGAAGCGACGGATGTAGCTCAAGGACGAGTACCCCGTCCCGAAGTCGTCGAGGGCGAGGCTGACGCCCAGCGACTTCAGCTGGCGGAGCGACGCCCACGCGGCGGCCGGGTCGCGCAGGAGGGCTCCTTCGGTGATCTCGAGGCAGAGGTTGGCCGGGCGGGCGCCGCTGCGCTGGATCGCCTGGCGGGCCATCTGCGTGAAGTCGGCCTGGTTGAGCTGGCGCGGCGACACGTTCAGGCTGACGTGCAGGGGCGGCCGGTCCGCCGTGCGTCGTTCCCAGGCACGGGACTGCCGGGCGGCCTCGGCCAGCACCCACGCCCCAGCCGGCACGATCAGCCCGGACTCCTCCAAGAGGGGCACGAAGTCGCCGGGCGGGAGCAGCCCGTGGTGCGGGTGCTGCCAGCGGAGCAGGGCCTCGACGCCGGTGAGGGCCCCGTCCTCGAGGCGGACGAGGGGCTGGTAGTGGAGGACGAGCTCCGCGCGGTCGATGGCGCGGCGGAGCTCGGCTTCGGTGACCAGAGGAGCGATCACATCGTCGTTGATGGCGATGCCCACCGTGCCGGGCTCGGTGGCCTTGGCGCGGTACATGGCGCGATCAGCGTGGTGGATGAGGTGGTCGAGGTCGAGGTCGGGCTGGTTGGCCATGGCGATGCCGATGGTCGCCGAGATCCGGATCTGCTCCGAGCCGATGAGGATCGGGGCCCGTACCGCCGCTGTGATGCGCGTCGCCACCCGCTTGGCCGCCCGCGTGGACAGGACGTCGGCGCACAGGACGAGGAATTCGTCACCACCCATGCGCACGACCGTGTCGTCGGCCCGGACGCTGGCTCGCAACCGATCGGCGACCTCCATGAGGAGCTGGTCGCCGACCTGGTGCCCGTGGATGTCGTTGACGTGCTTGAACCGATCGAGGTCGATGAAGAGCACGCAGGGCCGACCCAATGCATTCGGGGCTCGTTGGCGGAGCCCGGTCCAGGTGTTGAGCTCCTGGCGGTTGGGCAGCCCGGTCAGCGCGTCGAAGTGGCCGAGGTCGCGGATGGAGTCGCGCAGGTGTCTGGCCACCTCCCAGCGGCGATGCGCGCACAGGACCACCACCACGGGGATGAGCACCAGCAGGATCAGGCCCGCGTTGAGGGGTCCCGGCGGCAGCACGGTGACACCGATCGAGACCGGCACGGTCACCGGCCGGGTTGTGAACGCGGCTCCGGCTCCTGCGAAGCACACGCCCCCGGCCATCGCGAGGTCTCGCAGGCCGGTGTCGGCGGCCGGTTCGGCAGGCGGCGGCGCTCGCAGGGTCATCCTTGGGCCTCGTCCCCCCGTCCGGATGACTTGAGGCGACAAACCCGCACAACCGCTCGTTCGGGTCGATCCCGGCGGGGTGCCAACGTTGGGTGCCTGGTCGGCTGACGGCCCTGGCGAGATCAAGCGCCGACGATGATCCGGTACGGTCGATCGTCCGGTCGACGAGGGGGTCTGAGTGGGGCAGCAGGTGCGAGCGGTGGTGGCCAGAACGGTCAAGGAGCCGGTGACGCTCGAGGTGATCGACGTGCCCGACCCCGGGCCCGGCGAGGCCCTCGTGCAGGTGCAGGCCTGCGGCGTGTGCCACACCGACCTCCACTATCGAGAGGGCGGCATCAACGACGAGTTCCCCTTCCTGCTCGGGCACGAGGCGGCCGGCCTGGTGGAGGCGGTGGGTCCCGACGTCACCGAGGTAGCCCCCGGCGACTTCGTCATCCTCAACTGGCGGGCCGTGTGCGGCGAGTGCCGATCGTGCCGCCGCGGCCGTCCGCAGTACTGCTTCAGCACCCACAACGCCACGCAGAAGATGACCCTCGACGGGGTGGCGCTGTCACCGGCGCTGGGCATCGGTGCGTTCGCCGAGAAGACGCTGGTCGCGGCCGGGCAGTGCACCAAGGTGTCGCAAGCGGTGCAGCCTGAGGTGGCTGGTCTGCTGGGCTGCGGGGTGATGGCCGGCATCGGCGCCGCCCTGCACACGGGCGAGGTGGGGCCAGGCGACTCCGTGGCGGTGTTCGGGTGCGGAGGCGTGGGCGACGCCGCCATCGCCGGCGCCCGGCTGGCCGGTGCGGCGGTCATCATCGCCGTCGATCTCGACGCCCGGAAGCTCGAGCTGGCCAAGGAGTTCGGCGCCACCCACATCGTGGACGCGTCGGCGAACGACCCGGTGGCCGCCATCCAGGCGCTGACCGACGGCAACGGCGCCGACGTCTGCATCGAGGCGGTCGGCCACCCCGCAGTGTTCGAGCAGGCCTTCTACGCCCGGGACCTGGCCGGCACCGTCGTGCAGGTCGGCGTGCCCAACCCGGAGATGCGCATCGACCTCCCCATGATCGACTTCTTCGGCCGGGGAGGCCGCCTCAAGCCGAGCTGGTACGGCGACTGCCTGCCCAGCCGGGACTTCCCCATGCTGATCGACCTGCACCTGCAGGGGCGGCTGCCGTTGGAGAAGTTCGTCAGCGAGACGATCGGGCTCGACGGCGTGGAGGAGGCGTTCCACAAGATGGAGCGGGGCGAGGTCCTGCGCTCCGTGGTGGTGATGGCGTGACGATCGAGCGGGTCGTCACCTCGGGCACCTTCAGCCTCGACGGGCAGGACTTCGACGTCGACAACAACGTGTGGCTGGTGGGCGACGATCGAGAGGTGCTCGTCATCGACGCCGCCCACGACCACGAGCCGATCCTCGACGCCATCGACGGGCGCACGGTGGTGGCGATCGTGGCCACCCACGGCCACAACGACCACATCAACGCCGCCGACGCGCTGGCCACGGCGGTGGGCGCGCCGATCCTGCTGCACCCCGACGACGCCGAGCTGTGGGGCCACGTCTACCCCGACCGCCCGTGGGACCAGGACCTGGCCGACGGGGACGAGCTCCGCTCCGGCGGTCACGAGCTGCGGGTGCTGCACACGCCGGGCCACTCACCCGGCGGGATCTGCTTGTGGGACGAGGCGAACGGGGTGGTGTTCAGCGCCGACACCCTCTTCAACGGCGGCCCCGGGGCCACCGGCCGCAGCTTCTCCAGCTTCCCGACCATCATCGAGAGCATCCGCACCAAGCTGTTCACGCTGCCCGCCGACACCGTCGTCCACACGGGTCACGGCGACGACACCCGCATCGGCGACGAGTCGCCCCACCTCGACGACTGGATCGCCCAAGCCGGCTGACCGCCTCAGGTGCGCGTGTCGTAGGCAGCGATCGGGTCGGGGTCGCCGGGGCCGATGACCTCCCAGTCGCCACCCCGGCGTTGGCACGGGTACCAGCGGCCGGCGGGGCTCAGGCGCAGCTGCACCCCGCCCGGCAGCGAGATGTGGTCACCGGAGCGCCGCACCCGAGCGGCGGCCGAGCGCAGGAGCTCCCGGGCGGCCGCCACCACGTCGGCCGGCGGGTGCCAGCCGTCGTCGAGCACGCGGAGGGCATCGGCTCGACCGTGACCCCACCCGATGGCGAGCCGCACGAGCTGGCGGTCCGAGCGACCCGATCGGCGGGCCATCCCCGACACGCCCGTCGAGCCCAGGGCGGTGTGGGCACGGCGCGCCAGGTCGGCGTCCGGTGACAAGGCGAGGTCGCCGTCCCCGTCGCCCGTGGCCAGCGCCCACGCCCGCCGGGTGGCGTCCGCGGCCAGCGCCGCCAGCTCGACGGCGGTGGTGACGGCTCCCGGGGGCGCATCCGTGACCAGCGGCGCCGGGCGCCCCGGCTCCGGGCCGGGCAGCGGAGGTCGCAGCGGAGGCATCTCCTCCGCCGGGCGCGTGGCCCAGGCGGCGTAGGCGTCTCGGGCGACCACGCCCGTGTCGAGGCTCGGCTCCCCAGAGCTCGGTGACGGGCGGGCCGGCGCCGAGGACGCTCGGCGGGAGCGCAGGCCGGCCAGGACCTCCTCCCGGCTGCGACCCCGCAAGGCCAGCAGCTCGAACGGGTCCTCGTCGAGCCGATCGGCCACGAGGTAGCAGACCGCCGCGGCGTGCTTGCACGGGTTGGCCCAGTCCGGGCAGGAGCAGGAGGTGCCGACCTCCCCCGGCCCCGGCAGGAGGTCACAACCGGCCGCTCGGGCATCGTCCGCGATCCCTGGTGAGAGCTCGCCGTCGAGGAGGGCGGCGGCGTGGCCGGCTCGCGCCGCGATGGCGTCGAGCACCAGCTCCCATTCGGCGTCGCTGAAGGGGCGGATGCGCAGCATCACCCGGTAAGCGCTGTCGCGGGAGCCCAGCACCGCAGTGCGGACCTCGCCGGGCGAGACGTTGAGCGCCCCCACCCGGCTGTGGCGGGCGTAGCTGCGGCCTCGCGGCAGCCGGTTGGGGTCGAGGCGGGCACGCTGCTCGAGGGCGTCGACCCATGCCTGCCCCCACCAGGTGGCGCCGAAGGTCCGCCGCTTGATCGGCCGGGCCGGGGTCGGGCGCGGCATCAATCGACCTCTTGAAGCTCGACGAGGGCGGCGAGGTCGTCGTTCGAGAGCTCGGACACCCAGCCCTCCCCCGATCCCACCACTGCGTCGGCCAGCTCGCGCTTGGTCCGCAGCAGGGTGGCGATCCGGTCCTCCACCGTGCCCTCGGTGACGAGACGGTGCACCTGCACCGGGCGGGCCTGGCCGATCCGCCAGGCCCGGTCGCTGGCCTGGTCCTCGACGGCGGGGTTCCACCACCGGTCGTAGTGGACGACGTGGGTGGCCTGGGTGAGGTTGAGGCCGGTGCCGCCGGCCTTCAGCGACAGCAGGAACACGGGCACCTCGCCGGCCTGGAAGCGGTCCACGAGGTCGTCCCGTCGCGCCGGCGGGATGCCTCCGTGCAAGAACGCGGTCGGCACCCCACGGCTGTGGAGGTGGCCTTCGAGCAGGCGCGCCATGGCCACGTACTGCGTGAACACCAGGGCCGAGTCGCCGGCGTCGACGATGGCATCGAGCAGGTCGTCGAGCGCCTCCAGCTTCCCTGACCGCCCGGCCAACGGCCCGGGCTGCTTGTGGTAGTGGGCAGGGTGGTTGCAGACCTGCTTGAGGGCGGTGAGCAGCTTGAGGACCAGGCCCCGCCGGTTGATCCCCTGCGCGGTGGCGATGTCGGCCAGCGCCTCGCGCACGACCGCCTCGTAGAGGGTCGCCTGCTCGGTGGTGA
>JBDSUN010000108.1:0-6319 GCA_039927735.1 Acidimicrobiales bacterium
TGGCCCGAGCGAGGGCCCGGCGGTCGCCCCGCTGGACGGCAGCCGCGAGGTCGTCGAGCTCCGAACCCATCTCCGAACCGGCGCTCAGCCGGCGTCGTGGCGCTGGCGCAGGAGGCCGAGCACGGTGGTGGCGGCGTCGGGGATGTTGGTGCCCGGCCCGAAGATGGCCACCACGCCGGCCGCCTTCAGCTCCGCGTGATCTTGGGGCGGGATGACCCCGCCGCACACCACCAGGATGTCGTCGCCCCCGGCGGCCCGAAGCTCGTCGATGAGCTGCGGCACGAGGGTCCGATGGCCGGCCGCCTGGCTGGAGACGCCGACCACGTGCACGTCGTTCTCGACCGCCGCCCGAGCCACCTCTTGGGGGGTCTCGAACAGCGGGCCGAAGTCGACGTCGAAGCCGATGTCGGCAAAGGCGGTGCCGACGACCTTGGCGCCGCGGTCGTGGCCGTCCTGGCCCATCTTGGCCATGAGGAGCCGGGGTCGGCGCCCCTCCACCCCGGCGAAGGCGGCCACATCGGCGACGATGGCCCGGAAGTCGTCGTCGCCCTCGAAGGCGGAGCCGTACACGCCCGTGATGCTACGGATCTCCGCCTTGTGGCGACCGAACACCGTCTCCATGGCGTCGCTCATCTCCCCGACCGTGGCGCGGGCACGGGCGGCGTCAATGCACAGCGCCAAGAGGTTGCCGTCGCCAGCCGCCCCGACCCGGAGCGCCTCGAGGGCGGCCTCACAGGCGTCGGCGTCGCGCGTCGATCGGATGTGCTCCAGGCGGGCCACCTGCTGGGCCAGCACCTTGGCGTTGTCGATGGACAGGACGTCGACGTGCTCAGGGTCCTCGGCGCGGTACTTGTTGACGCCGACGATGACCTCCTCGCCCCGGTCGACTCGGGCCTGCCGGCGGGCGGCCGCCTCCTCGATGCGGAGCTTGGGCATGCCCGAGGCCACGGCCTTGGTCATGCCGCCCAGCGCCTCGACCTCCTCGATGATCGTCCATGCCCGGTCGGCCAGGGCGTCGGTGAGGGCTTCGACGTAGTAGCTGCCGCCGAGGGGATCGACCACCTTGGGGATGCCGGTCTCCTCCTGGATGACGAGCTGGGTGTTGCGGGCGATGCGGGCCGACATGTCGGTGGGCAGGCCGAGGGCTTCGTCGAAGGAGTTCGTGTGCAGGCTCTGCGTGCCACCGAGGACGGCGGCCATGGCCTCCACCGTCGTGCGCACCACGTTGTTGTACGGGTCCTGCTCGGTGAGGGAGACGCCGCTGGTCTGACAGTGGGTGCGCAACATGCGCGAGGTGGGGTTCTTGGGGTCGAAGGTGGCCATGACCCGGTCCCACAGGAGACGGGCGGCTCGCAGCTTGGCCACCTCCATGAAGAAGCTCATCCCGATGGCGAAGAAGAACGACAGCCGAGGGGCGAACCGGTCGATGTCGAGGCCGCGATCAGTGGCGAAGCGGGCGTACTCCCAGCCATCGGCAATGGTGAAGGCCAGCTCCAGGTCGGCCGTGGCTCCCGCCTCCTGCATGTGGTACCCGGAGATGGAGATGGAGTTGTACCGGGGCATGTGCTCGGCGGTGTGGCTGATGATGTCGGCCACGATCCGCATGCTCGGCTCGGGCGGGTAGATGTAGGTGTTGCGGACCATGAACTCCTTGAGGATGTCGTTCTGGATGGTCCCGCTGAGCTGGTCCGGCGTCACCCCCTGCTCCTCGCCGGCCACCACGAAGGCGGCCAGCACCGGCAGCACCGCGCCGTTCATGGTCATGGAGACGGACATCTTCTCCAGCGGGATCCCGTCGAACAGGATCTTCATGTCCTCCACGGAGTCGATGGCCACCCCGGCCTTGCCGACGTCGCCCACCACCCGAGGGTGGTCGGAGTCGTAGCCGCGGTGGGTGGCGAGGTCGAACGCCACCGACACGCCCTGCTGGCCGGCGGCCAGGTTCCGTCGGTAGAAGGCGTTGGACTCCTCCGCGGTGGAGAAGCCGGCGTACTGACGGATCGTCCAGGGGCGGCCCGTGTACATGGTGGCCCGCACCCCCCGCACGAAGGGCGCCTCGCCGGGGATGCCGTCGACATGCGGGAGGTGGGCCACGTCGGCGGCGGTGTAGAGAGGCTGGACGGCGATGCCCTCCGGCGTCTCCCAGACGAGGGTGTCGGGGTCAGCGCCCTGCAGATCCTTGGTCGCCAGGGCGCGCCACGCCGCCCGATCGCCCGGCGGGGACGGTGCGTCGCTCATCGACGGCGATCGTAGGGACGGATCCGCGCGACGTGCCACACTTGGCGCGCCATGGACGCCTCCCGCCGCCTCCCCGTCGCCGCGGCGCGCCCCGAGGTCGGCCTGTGAAGGGCATCGTCCTGGCGGGTGGGCGGGCCACCCGACTGAGCCCGGCCAGTCGGGCCACGTCGAAGCAGCTGATGCACGTCTACGACAAGCCGCTCGTCTACTACCCGATCTCCACCCTGCTGCACGCCCGGGTCAACGAGATCCTGATCATCTCCACGCCCGACCAGCTGCCCATGTTCGAGGCGCTGCTCGGCGACGGGGCCCAGTGGGGCTGCTCGTTCAGCTACGCCGCCCAGCCCGAGCCCAACGGCATCGCGGCGGCCTTCCTGATCGGTGAGGACTTCATCGGGGGCGACGACGTGGCCCTCATCCTCGGCGACAACATCTTCTACGGCGTGGGCCTCGGCGAGCAGCTGCAGCAGTACACGAACCCGAACGGCGCGGTCGTGTTCGGGCTCTGGGTGCCCGACCCGGAGCGGTACGGCGTGCTGGAGCTCGATGCCGACGGCCAGGTCATCGGGGTGCACGAGAAGCCGGCCGATCCCCCGTCGAGCTTCATGATCCCGGGGCTGTACTTCTACGACAACAGCGTCGTGGAGGTGGCCAGGGCCACCGAGCCGAGCGCCCGGGGCGAGCTGGAGATCAGCACCGTGAACGCGACCTACCTGGGCGACGGGGCCCTGCAAGTGTGCAAGCTGCCCTTCTCCACCGAGTGGTTCGACGTCGGCACCTTCGACGCCCTCCTCGACGCCCAGACGTGGGTGGCCAGCCACCAGCGTCGCAAGGGCCTCCTCATCGGCTCCCCGGAGACCGCGGCGCACCGCGAGGGCTTCATCACCAGTGCGCAGCTGCGCGCGCTGGCAGCGGCCGACGATCAGGGCGGCGACCTGGCCAAGAGCGGCTACGGCCAGCACCTCCTGCGCTTCCTCGAGTTCGAGGAGGGCTGACGCGTGGTCGAGATCACCGACCTCGAGGTCCGTCCCACTGCCATCGACGGTCTCATGCTCATCACCATGAAGCAGGTCACCGACGAGCGCGGCACCGTGCGCGAGTTCTACCGGGAGTCGGCCTTCGCCGTGGCCGGCCTGCCCTCCCTCGGCCCGTGGCTGCAGGTGAACGTCACCGAGACCCACCGTGGTGGCCTGCGGGGGCTCCACGCCGAGGACATGCACAAGCTGGTGGCGGTGGTGGCCGGAGAGGCGTTTGCCGCCTACGTCGACCTGCGACCGGGCTCCGCCACCCGAGGAGCGGTGGTGACCACGACCCTCGTGCCGGGCTCTCAGGTGCTCGTGCCCCGCGGCGTCGGCAACGGGTTCCAGGCCACGGGCGAGGGAGCCACCCAGTACCTGTACTGCTTCGACCAGGAGTGGGTGCCGGGCATGGCAGGGATGGCCTGCAACCCGCTCGACCCTGCCCTGGGCATCGAGTGGCCCCTGCCCATCGACGAGTCGGACCGGGCCCAAGTGTCGGCCAAGGATCTCGACGCGCCGCGGTTCGCCGACGTCGAGGAGGGTGCTCCATGAAGCTGCTCGTCACCGGAGGAGCCGGATTCATCGGCTCCAACTACGTCCGCTACGTGCTGCGGGAGACCGACGACGAGGTGGTCGTCTACGACGCGCTGACCTACGCCGGCAACCTGTCCACCCTCAAAGACGTCGACGACGACCCGCGCTACTCGTTCGTGCAGGGCGACATCTGCGATCCGGGCCCGCTCGAGGAGGCCATGACCGGCATCGACGCCGTGGTGCACTTCGCAGCCGAGAGCCACGTGGACCGCTCCATCGTCGGCTCCGACGACTTCGTCAACACCAACTGCTTCGGCACCAACATCGTGATGGACACCGCTCGTCGCCTCGAGATCGGCCGCGTCGTCCACATCGGCACCGACGAGGTCTACGGCTCGGTGGAGGAGGGCTCCTCCAAGGAGGACGACCCGCTCGAGCCCCGTTCGCCGTACTCGGCGTCCAAGGCCGGCTCGGACCTCATCGCTCTGAGCTACCACCACACCCACGGCGTGCCCGTCACCGTCACCCGTTGCACCAACAACTTCGGCCCGTGGCAGTACCCCGAGAAGGCCATCCCGCTGTTCACCACCAACCTGCTCGACGGGGGCAAGGTGCCGCTCTACGGCGACGGGCTCAACGAGCGGGACTGGCTCTTCGTGGACGACCACTGCCGCGGGGTCCACCTGGTGCTCCACGAGGGTGCACCGGGCGAGATCTACAACATCGGTGCCGGCAACGAGACCCCCAACCGGGTGCTGGTCGACAAGCTCCTCGCCCTGCTCGGCAAGGACGAGTCCTCGGTCGAGTACGTCGAGGACCGCCTCGGCCACGACCGCCGCTACTCCGTGGACATCGCCAAGATCACCGCCTTGGGGTGGACGAAGCAGCGCACCCTCGACGAAGCCCTGGAGGAGACCGTCGCCTGGTACCGCGCCAACGACTGGTGGTGGCGGCCTCTCAAGTCAGGTCGTTGATGCGGATCCTCATCACCGGCGCGGCCGGCCAGCTCGGCACCGACCTCGTCCGCCACTGCACCGATGCCGGCGACGAGGTGGTGGCCTGCGGCCGGGCCGAGCTCGACCTCACCGACCGCGACTCGATCTACGCGGCGGTCACCAGCGTCGGGCCGGACGTCGTCGTCAACTCCGGGGCCTGGACGGCTGTCGACGCCTGCGAGAGCGACCCCGACCGGGCCTTCGCCACCAATGCGCTGGCGGTCCGGTGGGTCGCCGCCGCGGCGCGGATCGCGGGTGCCCACGTCGTCCAGGTCAGCACCGACTACGTCTTCGACGGCACCAAGCCCGAGCCGTACGACGAGTGGGACACCCCCAACCCGCAGTCGGTCTACGGCCGCTCGAAGCTGGGCGGCGAGGGAGAGGTCGATCCGAGCCACACCATCGTGCGCACGGCCTGGGTGTGCGGTGCACACGGCCCGAACATGGTCAAGACCGTGCTGGGCCTGCTCGACCGACCGGAGCTGGCCTTCGTTGACGACCAGCTCGGCTGCCCGTCCTTCACCGCCGACCTCGCCCCCGCCATCCGAAGGTTGGCCGTGGCCCGGGTGCCGGGCGTGGTGCACGTCACCAACCAGGGCGCCACCACCTGGTACGGCTTCGTCCGGGACATCCTCGAAGCCGCTGGCAACGACCCCGGCAAGGTGCGGCCCATCGCTACCGCCGACCTCCATCCGCCTCGGCCGGCGCCCCGGCCGGCCAACTCCGTGCTCGACAACGCCGCGCTGCGCATGGGGGGCTTCCCGCTCCTCCCGAACTACCGTGAGTCCCTCGATCACCTGGTGCGGGAGCTGATGGGATGAGCAGGATCGCAGTCATCGGGACGGGCTACGTCGGGCTGACCACCGGCGCCTGCTTCGCCCACATCGGCCATGACGTGGTGTGCGCCGACATCGACGAGGCCAAGGTTGCGGCGTTGCAGCGGGGCGAGGTTCCGATCCTGGAGTCGGGCCTCGACAACTTGGTGCGGGAGGGCATCCAGGACGGACGGCTCACGTTCGTGGTGGGCGCCGCCCAAGCCGTGACCGACTGCGAGTTCGCCTACCTCTGCGTGCCCACCCCCCAGGGCGCCGACGGCTCCGCCGACCTCTCCTACATCGAGTCGGCCGCGCAGGAGATCGGGCCGGTGCTGCCCACGGAGGCCATCGTCGTCAACAAGTCCACGGTGCCGGTCGGCTCCACACGCGTAGTGGAGCGGGCCCTCGGCCGAAGCGACGTGGCCGTCGTGTCGAACCCGGAGTTCCTCCGCGAGGGCTCGGCCATCCACGACTTCCTGAACCCGGATCGCATCGTGATCGGCGCCGACGACCAGGCCGCCGCCGTACGGGTCCAGGCGCTCTACCGTGGGATCACGGCGCCCATGATCGTCACCGACCCGGCTTCGGCCGAGACGATCAAGTACGCCGCCAACGCCTTCCTCGCCACCAAGATCTCCTTCATCAACGCAGTGGCCGCGGTGTGCGAGGCCGTAGGCGCCGACATCAAGGACGTCGCCCTCGGCATGGGCTACGACAC
>JBDSUN010000109.1:0-5736 GCA_039927735.1 Acidimicrobiales bacterium
TCGAGGATCCCTACATCCTGTTCGTCAACGGCAAGATCTCCTCGGTCCAGGACCTGCTCCCGGTGCTCGAGAAGGTCATGCAGGGCGGCAAGCCGCTCCTGATCGTCGCCGAGGACGTCGACGGTGAAGCCCTCGCCACCCTGGTGGTCAACAAGATCCGTGGCACGTTCAGCTCCGTGGCCGTCAAGGCTCCCGGCTTCGGCGATCGCCGCAAGGCGATGCTGCAGGACATGGCCATCCTCACCGGTGGCCAGGTCATCGCCGAGGAGGTCGGCCTCAAGCTCGACAACACCACCCTCGACCTGCTGGGCCACGCCCGCAAGGTCGTCATCACCAAGGACAACACCACCATCGTCGAAGGCGGCGGCTCCGAGGCCGACGTCAAGGGTCGCATCGCCCAGATCAAGCGGGAGATCGACGACACCGATTCGGACTGGGATCGCGAGAAGCTCCAGGAGCGCCTGGCGAAGCTGGCCGGTGGCGTGGCCGTCGTCAAGGTCGGCGCCGCCACCGAGGTGGAGCTCAAGGAGAAGAAGCACCGCATCGAAGACGCCCTGTCGGCGACGCGTGCGGCCATCGAGGAAGGCATCGTCGCCGGTGGCGGCACCGCCCTGCTCCGGGCCCGTGCCGCGGTGCTCAAGGCCGTCAAGAAGCTCGACGGCGACGAGGCCACCGGTGCCCGGTCGGTGTGGCAGGCCCTCGAGGCCCCCGCCAAGCTGATCGCCAGCAACGCCGGTCACGAGGGTGCGGTCGTGGTGGAGCAGGTGGAGCGCGAGAGCGGTTCCACCGGCTTCAACGCGGCGACGGGCGAGTTCGAGGACCTGATGAAGGCCGGCGTCATCGACCCGGCCAAGGTCACCCGAGCGGCCCTCCAGAACGCGGCCTCCATCGCTGCGATGATCCTCACCACCGAGGTCCTCATCACCGACGCCCCCGAGCCGGCGGGTGCCGGCGGTGGCGGGGGCATGCCCGGCGGCATGGGCGGCATGGGTGGCATGGGCGGCATGATGTAGCCCAGGCTCACGCCTGATCAGCTCTGCGGACGGCCGCCCTCCGGGGCGGCCGTCTCGCGTCCTACCCGCCGCTGACCAGGAGCTCGGCGCCCTCGGGTGGCGTCGGGTCGTCGATCCCGTCCAACCACCCCTCGGGCAGGTGCACCGGGCGGGGTCCGTTGGTGTGACCTCGGGCGGCCCGGAGGGCGTTGGCCTTGATCGGTTCGGCGGGGTCGAGCCGATCGATCAGGCGCTCCAGGTCCGCCAACGTGGCGACCAGGCTCGCCTTGGCGCGGATCTCCCCACCGGCGGGGTAGCCGGTGAGGTACCAGTTGGCGTGCTTGCGGAACGACCTCATCCCGCTGGCCTCACCGTTCCAGGCCACGAGGCGCTCGGCGTGGTCGCGCATGACCCCGCACACCTCGCCGAGCAGCGGCGGTGGCTGGACCGGGCGACCGGCGAAGGCATCGACGAGGTCCCGGAACAGCCATGGCCGGCCGAGGCAGCCGCGACCTACCACGACGCCATCGCACGCGGTCTGCGCCAGCATGGCCAGTGCGTCGTGCGCCTCCCAGATGTCGCCGTTGCCGAGCACGGGGATCGTCGTGACGTGGGCCTTGAGGGCGGCGATGGCATCCCATCGGGCGGAGCCGCTGTAGAGCTGCTCGGCGGTGCGGGCGTGGAGGGCGATGGCGGCGACGCCCTCCTCCTCGCCGATGCGGCCGGTGTCGAGGTAGGTGAGGATCGAGTCGTCCACCCCCATGCGGAACTTGATCGTCACCGGTACTGGGCCGGCGGCCGCTACCGCTGCCCGCACGATCTCGCGCAACAACCGCCGGCGGACCGGCAGGGCGGAACCACCGCCCTTGCGGGTGACCTTGGGGACGGGACAACCGAAGTTCATGTCGACGTGATCGACGCCGACGTCGCCCACCAGGTAGCGCACCGCCTCACCGAGCGTGCGGGGGTCGGTGCCGTAGAGCTGCACGGACCGGGTGGCCTCGGACCCATCGAAGCGCAGCATCGAGAGCGTCCGCTCGTTGCGCTCCACCAGCGCACGGGCCGTGATCATCTCCGAGACGTACAGCCCGGCCCCGAAGCGAGAGCAGAGCCCCCGGAACGGAGCGTCGGTCACGCCGGCCATGGGGGCCAGCACGATCGGCGGGTCGACGACGAGCGGGCCGATGCGCAACGTCATGCCCACAGCTCCGTGATCGGGATGTCGATCTCCTGGAGCAGCCGGCGCAAGAGCGGGAGCGATAGCCCGAGGACCGCGCCATGGTCGCCCTCGATCCGGTCGACGAAGGGAGCCGCGTAGCCGTCGATGGTGAACGCGCCGGCCACTGCCATGGGTTCGTCGGTGCCCAGGTAGGCGAGCATCTCGGCCTCGGAGGGGCGGCCGTAGTGGACGATGGTGGTGGCCACGCCACTGGCCTGACGCCCGTTGGCGGTGTCGATGGCGCAGAGCCCGGAGTGCAGCGTGGCGCTCCGCCCTGCCACCGATGCCCACCAGGTTCGGGCCTGGTCGAGGGAGGTGGGCTTGCCTCGGGTCTCCCCGTCGACGTCGAGGACGGTGTCACCGCCCAGCACCAGCGCGGGCGCTCCCGTCAGCGCCCCCGCCACCGCCGCTGCCTTGCGCTGGGCGAGGAGGTGGGCCACTTCGTCGGTGCGGCCGACCACGTCGTCTTCGTCGACCCCGCTCACGATGACCTCAGGCGCGAAGCCTCCCTCACGAAGCACCCGCAGGCGCACGGGCGAGGCTGACGCGAGCACGAGCCGGCGGGTCACCCCACCAGCGTGGCCGGTGGGTCAGGGCAGGTCGAACCGAGATCGTCGCCGGTAGCCTCCCCCTCATGGACGACCGACCGCCGCCCGACCCCTCCAAGCTGCTCGCCGACTGGATGGAGTGGGAGAAGGGGGAGACGCCTCCTGGCAAGGTGATCAGCAACCTGAAGACGCACGGGATGCGAGATCTGCTCGACACCTTGGTGGCCGTCCAGAAGGCCGATGCCCCGGCCTGAGCCGGCCCGCGACGACCCGCCCGAGGAAGCTGTTGCTGATCCGGTCGACGGGTTCGACCCGCCCGTCCTCTCGGCCCGGGAGGCCGCTCGGCAGGGCATGCCGGGCTGGCCTGCTGTCGGCGAGGACTTCCCGCCCTCCCCTGTTCCGTTGCCCCCCGGCCGAGGTGGCGACCAGATCATCCCCCGTCCGCTGAACGCCACAGCCGGTCGCGGGGCACCCTGGGCCGACCTGCCCAGCGATCAGCGTCGTCCCACGCTTGGCGATGTGCGGAGGACCCTGGCGGTCGCTGGTCCGGCCCATCGCTCCGAGCGCGAGCTGCAGCCGGACATCGATCGAGCCTCGGCGGTGCTGGCGCCGCTCTACGAGCAGGACGGCGAGCTGTTCGTGATCCTGACGCGGCGCACCTGGGAGATGCGCTCGCACTCGGGAGAGGTGAGCTTCCCCGGTGGTCGGAACGACGACACCGATGCTGACCTCTGGCACACCGCCGTGCGGGAGGCCCACGAGGAGATCGATCTCGATCCGACTGCGGTGGAGCGGATCGGCGAGCTCGACCATCTGGCCACGGTCACCAGTCGCTCGTTCATCGTCCCCTACGTCGGGGCGCTGGCGGCGCGACCGTCGACGACTGCAAACCCGAGCGAAGTCTCGGCCGTGCTGCACGTGCCCGTGGCCGAGCTCCTCGACCCGGCCGTGTTCCGGGAGGAGCGCTGGACCTTTCCGTGGGCCGAGGATCGTCCCATCTTCTTCTTCGAGCTGGTCGGCGACACCGTGTGGGGCGCCACCGGCGCCATGCTGCGCCAGCTCCTGGGTCTGGTGACCGGTACGGTCACCCGGGGCCAGCTCGATCACGTCTGAGGGCTGTAGCGGCTCAGAGCAAGGCGACGATGGCGTCGGCCTGGGCATCCTTGGACATGGCGGTCACGTCGACCACGAGCTCGGCCAGGGCGACGGCCAGCGGCTCCCGCACCGCCAGCTGGCCCTCGAACAGGGCAAGCGGGTCACCGCCGTCGAGCAGTGGACGATGGTCCTTCTCCGCCGCCCTGGCGGCGAGGTAGCTGGCCGGGGCGGCGAGCCAGATCACGAGGTGGCCGGCCAAGGCCCGGCGCACGGCATCGACCTCGATCACCGAGGCGGCCGGCCCGATCACGGCCGGCTCGGTCGCGGTCAGCGCATCGAGGACGATCTCGGCCTCGAGCGCGTGGAGACGCTCGATGCCCTCTGCGCCGGCGATCTCGGCCGCAGTGCGACCGGTGCGGGCCCTCAGCAGCTCGTCCCCGTCGATCAGCGGTCGGCCGAGTCGCTTCGCCACACGGCGGCCGACCGATGTCTTTCCTGAGCTCATCAGCCCGAGGAGGATGACGTGTCGATTCGCAGGCATGCAGGCCGCCTACGGGCGAGCGGGAAGCGAGGGGCCGGTCTCCCGGTCACGCTTGAGCTCGCGCACCTCCGGGATGCTGGTCAGTCCGGCCACCATGTCCCATAGATGGCCGGCGTCCGCCGGGAGGGCGGTGAGCACCGGCCCGAAGTAGCCCCGGTCGGATCCCTCGAGCGAGAGGATCGGTGACCCGGAGCCGTCGCCCGCCAGACGATGGGCCTCCTTCATGGAGCTCTCGATCACGCCGTCGTGGGACTCGTCGTGGGCTGCCGTCGCGAAGGCTGGATCGAGACCCGCGGCGGTGAGTATGCCGGCCGCATCGTCGGCCCCCTCCCCGCCGAAGGCGCGGTAGCCGTGCTCGGCGTAGAAGCGCCCGGCCGCGTCGTTGCCAACCGACGCGTCGAGGGCCACGACCACTCTGAGCGCTTGGTGGCTCGCCTCGGCGGTGGCCCGGCGCTCCTTGGGGATCTTGTCGCCGTTCTTCATCTTCAGGCTGTAGGGCCGCCAGGTGATGGCCAGGTCTCGCTCGGCGGCGGCGCTGACGAGCCACCGAGAGGTGACCCAGGTCCATGGGCAGCCGGGATCGAAGAAGAAGTCGACGGAGGTCATGTGGGGGTGGGTACCCATCGGGCGCCCAGGGGAGCCCGCACGCGGCAGGATGGCGGCCGTGACCACCCTCTTCTCGAACCGCGTGACCGAGCTCCTCGGTGTCGACATCCCGATCGTGCAGGCCCCGATGGGATGGATCGCCCGCTCCCAGCTGGCCAGCGCCGTCAGCAACGCCGGGGCGATGGGCATCATCGAGACGTCATCGGGCGAGCTCGAGATCGTGCGGGAGGAGATCCGCAAGATGCGGGACCTCACCGACAAGCCCTTCGGCGTGAACATCGCCCAGGCCTTCGTGCGCGACGCGTCGATCGTCGACTTCGTGGTGGAGCAGGGAGTGCGGTTCGTGACCACCTCGGCTGGCAACCCGAACAAGTACACCGGTGCCCTCAAGTCGGCCGGGCTCACCGTGTTCCACGTCGTCCCCAACCTGGCCGGCGCCCTGAAGGCCGTCGACGCCGGGGTCGACGGCCTCATCGTGGAGGGTGGCGAGGGCGGCGGGTTCAAGAGCCCCCGCCCGGTAGCCACGATGGTGCTGCTCCCACTGGTGGTGTCGAAGGTCGATGTGCCCGTGATCGCAGCCGGCGGCTTCGTCGACGGCCCCACCATGGCGGCCGCCCTTGCCCTCGGCGCCGAGGGGGTGCAGCTCGGCACCCGCATGGTGACCGCGGCCGAGAGCCCGATCCACGACAACTGGAAGCAGGCCGTCCTCGACGCGGACGAGACCGACACGGTGTT
>JBDSUN010000110.1:0-4895 GCA_039927735.1 Acidimicrobiales bacterium
CGGTAGTCGACCGACACCACCACCGCGCCCGACCGGTTGGCCAGCGCCCGAGCGGTGGCGTCGGCGGTGTCGAGGTCTCCGATCACCCACCCGCCGCCGTGGATCCAGAGGAGCAGCGGGGCGTCGCCACCGACGGCATCCGCCGGCGTGTACACGCGCACCGGCACGTCGTGCTCGGCCCCGGGCACGACCCGGTCGTCGACCCGCGTCACCTCTTCGGGCTGGTCCATGGCCGACAGTGACTTGAACAGGGCCCGGGCGTCAGCGGGCGACATCTCGCTCAACGACGGTCCGCCCGCCTGGGCCATCCCATCGAGCAACAGCTTCACCTGGGGGTGCACCGGCACGAGCGCTCTCCTTCGTCTGGTCCCGGCCCCTCGGGCCCGACGGCGGACATCATGGCCCATACCCGGTGCGCCGCCGTCGTAGAACGCCTTGTCGGAGCCCGCTCAGGAGAGGTGCGGCGCGATGAGCGTGGCTCGCTCGGCCGCCTGCTTGGCGCCCTCGGGATCGCCGTGGGCGCGCGCGGACGCGCTCATCTCGATGGCGTCGACGAGGCACCACACCACCACCGCATCGCGTTCGACGCCCATCTCCGCGCTGACGACGTCGAGGCGCCGAGCCATCGTCGCAGCAGGGTCGACCGATGCCGACGGGTCGGGCTGGGTCACGAGGCGAGGAGCGTCGTAGGCGGGGTCACCCGCCATCGGCTTCGGGTCGATGGCCAACCAGCGCTCTCGATCGGCGGCCAGGACGTTGGTGGGATTGAGGTCGCCGTGCAGCAGGGCCACGTCCCGGCAGGCTCGAGGGCGGGTGCGCATCGTGGCCAGTGCCAGCTCCCCCAGAGCCGGATCGCCGATCGGCTCGTCGAGTCGTGCTTCGAGCTCGTCCGCCCAGCCGTCGAGCACCGACGCCAGGGTGGGCAGGCCTCGGGGCACCGGCGCGGCGTGGAGTCGGGCCCCCAGCGCCGCTCCCGCCGCCACCGCGTCGTCGGAACCTCCCTCGGCGACGAGGGCGGTTCCGGGGCGACAGCGCTCGATCAGCAGGGCGCACCGGGCGGAGTCGTGATCGTGCAGCTGCACGGCACCGTGGCCGGCCCAGGCCCGCAGGCCAGCTGCCTCCGGATCGGACTCCGGGTGGGGGTGCTGGAGCTTCAGCACCGCGTGGAGTCCATCCGCCCGGCATCGCACCGGCGCCACCCACGAGATGTTGCCGCCGGGGTCGAACGGCTCGCCGACCTCCAGATCCCACTCGTCGGCCAGCTCCTCGACGAGCTGCGGGAGCCGCGCCAGCCAGCGGCGCCCGCCGTCCCCCTCCCACCGCACCACCGTCGCCGCCAGCTTGGTGGGGATGACGAGCTCGGCCACGGGCTCAGCCTCCCAGACCCACGCCTCCTGGGAGCGAGGTGGGGCAGGGCCGTACGCTGACGGCGTGACACGCATCCGGCTCGGCCTCGGGCAGCTGAACACGGTGGTCGGTGACCTGGACGGCAACGTCGAGCGGATCCTGGCCGCCTACGACGAGGCCGAGGCCGCCGGCTGCGATCTCGTCGTCCTTCCGGAGCTGGCCATCACCGGCTACCCGCCCGAGGATCTGGTGCTCAAGCCCGGCTTCGTCGCCGCCAACCGGGCCGCCCTCGACAAGGTGGCCGCCCGGACCGGCCGCTGCGCGGCAGTGGTCGGGTTCGTCGATGCCGACCGGGACCTCTACAACGCCGCTGCGACCTGTGCGGGCGGCGAGGTGGTCGGCGTCTACCGCAAGCGCCTGCTGCCCAACTACGCCGTGTTCGACGAGCAGCGGTACTTCGCATCGGGCACCGAGCCGCTGCAGCTCTACGAGATCGCCGGTGTCAGCGTCGGCGTCGCCATCTGCGAAGACGTCTGGATCGCGGAGGGCCCCATCGCCGCCCAGTCGGCCGGCGGGGCCGAGCTGGTCGTCATCCCCAACGGCTCGCCGTACTTCCGCGGCCGGCACGCCGAGCGCGAGCGCATGGTGGCCACCAGAGCCGAAGACGCCCACTGCCACATCGCCTACGTCAACCAGGTCGGCGGGCAGGACGAGCTCATCTTCGACGGCGGCTCGTTCGTCGTGAACGACGACGGGGACCTCGTCCACCGCATGGCCCAGATGCAGCAGGCGGTGGAGGTGGTCGACCTCGACATCCGGCCGGTGTTCCGCACTCGCCTCCTCGACCCGCGGGGGCGGGGCACGGCACCGGCCCTGCCGGTCGTTCCCATCTCGGAGCCCGTCGCCGCCCATCCGGGCGAGGCACGGCTCCCGGTGGTGCGCCCAATGCTCTCCCCCGTTGATGAGGTCTACGACGCGCTGGTGCTCGCCACCCGTGACTACGTCAAAAAGAACGGCTTCACCGATGTCGTGTTCGGGCTCTCGGGTGGCATCGACTCGTCGCTGGTCGCCCTCATCGCCGCCGACGCCATCGGGCCGGAGCACGTGCACGCAGTGTCGATGCCGAGCCGGTACTCCTCCGACGGCTCCAAGACCGACGCCCGGGCGCTGTGCGACGCCACCGGCATCGAGCTGCGGACCATCGCCATCGAGCCGGCCTTCCTCGCCATGACGGAGCTGCTGGCCCCGAGCTTCGAGGGGCTCGCCGAGGACCTCACCGAGGAGAACCTGCAGGCCCGCATCCGCGGCACCCTCTGGATGGCGCTCTCCAACAAGTTCCGGGGCTGGCTGGTGCTCACCACCGGCAACAAGACCGAGCTGGCCGTGGGGTACTCCACCCTCTACGGCGACACTGCCGGCGGCTTCGCCGTCATCAAGGACGTGCCCAAGCTCCTCGTGTACGACCTGTGCCGACTCCGGAACACCCGTGCCGGACACGAGGTCATCCCCGAGAGCGTCCTGACCAAGCCGCCGTCGGCCGAGCTCCGGCCCGACCAGCGCGACGACCAGTCGCTACCTCCCTACGAGGAGCTCGATCCCCTGCTGGAGGCCTACGTCGAGCACGACCTCACCCGCGGCGATCTGCTGGAGCGGGGCTTCGACCCTGCCATGGTCGACCGCATCACGCGCCTCGTCGACCAGTCCGAGTTCAAGCGGCGTCAGAACCCACCCGGACCCCGCATCAGCGCCAAGGCCTTCGGCAAGGATCGCCGCATGCCGATCACGAACGCCTACCGCGGATGATCACCGCAGTCCTGTTCGACTTCGCCGGCGTCCTCACCTCGTCTCCCTGGGCGGCCATGACCGCGGCCGGGGGCGGCAACCTCGAGCTGCTGATCTGGTCGTATGACGAGGACGGCGATCATCCTTGGCACCAGGTCGAGCGGGGCGAGATGGCCATCATGGACTGGGCCGCCGCCGTCGCCGAGATGGGCAAGGCCCAGGGCATCGAGGTCGACTTCGGGCCCCTCCAGACGATGCTCGGCGACATGACCCTCAACGAGCCGATCATCGAGCGGGTCCGCACGCTGCGCGCCGACGGCTACCGCACGGGCCTCATCACCAACAACGTCAAGGAGGGCTCCGCCACCTGGCGGGCCATGCTCCCGCTCGACGAGCTCTTCGAGGTGATCGTCGACAGCAGCGAGGTGGGCATGCGCAAGCCCAACCCCGCCATCTTCCACCACACCCTCGAGCTCCTCGGGGCCGTCGTCCCCGCCCAGGCCGTCTTCCTCGACGACAGCCCGGGCAACGTGGCCGGCGCCCAACGGGCCGGCCTCCACGCCATCCTCGTCGACGACCCAGACCAAGCCGTCCGAGACCTCGACGCCCTGTTGCAGACCTCGACCTGACCCGCCACGCGACCGTCGGCCAAAGAGGTCAACCCCCAGGGCGCTGCGACGGCGAAGCGGTGCCGCTGGGCTCCACTTGGCGAGGAAGTAGGGGTCACGAGGCCGAGGGCGAGGCAATGGGGGTCACATGTGAGCCCAGGTTCCTCAGGCGCCGTCAGATGAGCCCTAGATGGTTGGACGACGGCGTGGCGACGCCAACCGCGTGGCTCACGCCGTCGCCGCGGCCTTGGGGTTGATCTCTCTGGCCGAACAGGATCAGTGGTGATTGTCCCAGCTGGCGACCATGGCGGCGTAGCGGCCGCCTTGGGCCACGAGCTGGGCGTGGGTGCCGAGCTCGGCGATGTGGCCCTCGTGGATGACGGCGATGCGATCGGCGCGCATGGCGGTGGCCAGGCGATGGGCGATGAGGATGGCGGTCCGGCCCTCGAGGAGGGTGTCGAGGGCGGTCTCGATCTTGGCCTCGGACCGCAGGTCGAGGTTGGAGGTGGCCTCGTCGAGCACGAGGATGCGCGGCTGGGCCAGGAAGGCGCGAGCCAGCGCGAGGAGCTGGCGCTCGCCTGAGGACAGGGACACGCCGCGCTCGTGCACGGGCGTGTCGATGCCGTCCGGCAGGCGGTCGAGGAGGTCGCCGAGCCCGACGAGCTGGCAGGCCTCGAGGATCTCGGCCGCGGTGGCGTCGGGGCGGGCGAAGGAGACGTTGGCGCGGATGGAGCCACCGAACAGGAACGCCTCCTGCGGAACGGTGCCGACCTGGGCACGCACCGACGCAAGGGTGACGTCGCGCACGTCGATGCCGTCCAGCAGCACCCGGCCGGCCGTCGGGTCGTAGAGGCGGTTCACCAGCTTGGCGATGGTCGACTTGCCTGCGCCGGTCTCCCCCACGAAGGCGAACGTCTCGCCGGCGGCGATGGTCAGGTCGAGCTCACGCAGCACGGGCTGGCCGGGCACGTAGCCGAACTCCACGCCCTGGAAGGTGATCTCGCCCTCGATGGCCGGAAGGTCGATGGCGTCGGGCTGCTCGATCACCGAAGGGTCGGTGTCGAGGAGGTCGCCGAGCCCGACGAGCTGGCAGGCCTCGAGGATCTCGGCCGCGGTGGCGTCGGGGCGGGCGAAGGAGACGTTGGCGCGGATGGAGCC
>JBDSUN010000111.1:0-14209 GCA_039927735.1 Acidimicrobiales bacterium
CGCAGCGCCGCCAACGGGGGCACCCGCGTGGCCCGTACGGCGGGGATGAGGGCGGCGACCAGCGTCACACCGAGCCCGATCACCAGGGCGATGATGATCGTGGACGGCTTGACCACGAGCGTCGAGGTGGGCAGGTCGGCGCCCGAGGCGTCGAGAGCGGCGGTGACCGCCTTGGCCAACCCGATCCCGGCCAGCATGCCGACGGCGGCGGCGATCAGGCCCACCAGCACGGCCTCGAACATCACCGAGCCGAGCACCTGGGCTCGGCCGGCCCCGACGGCCCGGAGCAGCGCAAGCTCCCTGGTGCGCTGGGCCACCAGGATGGAGAAGGTGTTGGAGATCACGAAGATGCCCACCAACAGGGCGATGCCTCCGAAGATCGTGAGCGCCTGCTGGAAGAAGGCGAACCCGCTCTGGACGTCCGAGGAGATCTGCGCCGCCGCCTCCTCGCCGGTGAGCACCTCGGCCTCGGCTGGCACCACCGTGGCCACGGCGTCGGCGAGCTGCTGCTGGCTCACACCTTCCGCGGCGCCGGCCAGCACGTTCTGGATCCGGCCGTCGGTGCCGGCGATGGCTTGGACCTCGGCCAGGGTCAGCTCGACCGACACCGCACCGGCGGAGCTCTCGGCGGTGCCGAACAGCACGGTGCCGACCAGCGTGTACTCCTTGCGCCCCAGCTGGCTGACGAGGGTCACGCGATCGCCCACCTCGAAGCCGGCCTCGTCGGCGGCGGCCACGTTGATGGCCATCTCGTCATCGGATTCGGGGCCCCGACCCTCGGCCACCTCGTAGGGCGTGAGGTTGCTGTCGGGCGTCCAGCTCTCGATCAGGGTGGGGGGACCGGCGCTGGCGCCGATCGGATCGCCGTCCGGGTCGAGCACCCGGTTGTTGCTGCCGAAGCCGAGGGTGCGGACATAGGGCTCCGCCTCTGCCACGCCCTCGGCGCCCGCGACCGCGTCGACGAGCTCGGCGTCGAGCAGCTTGCGCTGGTCGCCTCCACCGAAGGGATCGGTGAACAGGACCTCGCCCTGCACCTGGGTGTCGATGTTGGCGTTGGTCTCGGCGAAGAGGTCGTCGAAGACCTGGTCGAGGGTGTCGGTGAGCACGAAGGTGCCGGCCATGAAGGCCACGCCCAGCACGATGGCCACCACAGTGGAGACGAGGCGCCGCTTGTGGGCCCAGAAGGAGCGGAGGGTGACGCGGAGCATCAGGTGTCCCCGAGCGACTTCATCACGTCGAGCACCTGCTCGGCGTCCGGCTCGTGAAGCTCGTCAACGATCTTGCCGTCCACCAGGAACACGATGCGGGAGGCGTAGGCGGCCGAGACCGGGTCGTGGGTGACCATGACGATGGTCTGCCCGAGATCGCCCACGGCATGCTGCATGAAGCCGAGGATCTCGGCGCCGGCCCGGGAGTCGAGGTTGCCGGTGGGCTCGTCGGCGAAGATGATGGCCGGCTTGGCGGCCAGTGCCCGGGCCACCGCCACCCGCTGCTGCTGGCCGCCGGAGAGCTCGCTGGGCCGGTGGTTGAGGCGGTCCTTCAAGCCGACCGTCTGCACCACCTGGTCGACCCAGCCCGGCTCGGGCTTTCGGCCGGCCAGGTCGAGGGGCAGGGTGATGTTCTCCGACGCGTTGAGCGTGGGGATCAGGTTGAAGCTCTGGAACACGAAGCCCACCTGGTCACGCCGGACCTGGGTGAGCTCCTTGTCGTTCAGCGTGGTCAGGTCCGTGCCACCGATGAACACCTGACCCGAGGTGAGGGAGTCGAGCCCGGCGACGCAGTGCATCAGCGTCGACTTGCCGGAGCCGGAGGGGCCCATGATGGCGGTGAAGCGCCCGGCCTCGAAGTCCACGCTCACGTCGTCGAGCGCCCGGACCTCGGTGTCGCCGGACCCGTAGACCTTGACGGCGTTGGTCGCTCGAGCGGCGGCGACCGCGCTCGATGGGGTGCTGGGGGAGATCATGGTCATGCCGACGAAGGTAATCCGGCCGTCTCATCGCGCCTATCGGGGTTGACCCTGAGAACATGCCGCTGCGCGAGGGCAGAGGTTGCGACGGCGCGCAGCAGTAGATTCCGGATGGTGATCTGCCCAAGCTGTCGTGCGGACGTGCCGGCGGGCGCACGGTTCTGTCCGGATTGCGGGCAAGACCTGCGGCTGCGGGGAGACGAGCGTCGGATCGTGACCGTGGTCTTCGCGGACCTGGTCGGCTACACCGCGCTGTCGGAGATCCGCGATCCCGAGCAGGTCAAGAACCTGGTCGACGGTTGCTTCGAGCGTCTGGTGGCCGACATCGACGCCTTCGGCGGCCGAGTGGACAAGATCATCGGCGACGCCATCGTCGCCCTGTTCGGCGCCCCCACCGCCCACGAGGACGACGCCGAGCGGGCCGTGCGGGCGGCGCTGCGGATGCAGGAGACGCTGGCCGAGGTGTCCGGGGAGCTGGGCGTCGACATCCGGATGCGCGTCGGGGTCAACACCGGCGAGGTGCTGGTCGGTGCGCTGCGGGCCGGCGGCGACTACACCGCCATGGGCGACGTCGTGAACACCGCCAACCGGCTGCAGACGGCCGCCCAGCCCGGCGACGTGCTCGTGGGGCGCGCCACCTTCGCCGCCACCCGGCGGGTGGTGCGCTACGACGCCCTCGAGCCGATCGATGCCAAGGGCCGCGAGGAGCTCGTGGCGGCCTGGCGCGCCGATGCGGCGGTGGCCCCGCCCGGCTATCGACCCGAGCGCAACCGGGCCCGGCTCGTCGGCAGGGAGCCCGAGCTGGGACTGCTCTGCCACAGCGTCGAGAACGCCATCCTCAACGCCCGCGGCGCGCTGCTGCTCCTGTTGGGGGAGGCAGGAGTGGGCAAGTCCCGCCTGGCCGAGGAGCTGGCGAGCCACGCCGAGACGAACCACAACGCCCTCATCCTCGAGGGTCGTTGTGTGCCCTACGGCGAGGCCAACATCTGGTGGCCGGTGGCCGACGCGCTGCGTCACGGCGCCGGCATCCGCTCCAGCGACCCCACCGACAAGGCCATCGAGCAGGCCCGCACCTCGGTGTGCATCGCCCTCGGCGAGGGGGCCAACCCCACCGAGGTCGACCGCATCCACCAAGGGCTCCTCTACCTCATGGGCTACGAGTCGGAGCTGCGCGGCATCGACCCTGCCCGGGCCCGGGAGGAGGCCACCTCCGCGGTGGTCACCTACGCCGAGCGCTTCTCGCTCCACCGTCCGGTGGTCGTGGTGCTGTCCGACCTGCACTGGGCCGACGACCTCGTCCTCGAGCTCGTGGACACCCTCCTGGACCGGTTGTCCAACCGGCGCTTCGTCGTGCTGGCCACCGCCCGGCAGGTGATCGAGGAGCGCTGGCACCCGCCGCACGGTCGCCACAACCTCGTCGTCCTCACCCTCGACCCCCTCAGCTCGGACTCGGCCGCCCTCCTCCTCGAGGAGCTGGCCGGCCCGGAGCTCGGCTCCGAGCTGGCCGACGCCCTGTTGCACCGCAGCGGGGGCAACCCGTTCTTCCTCGAGGAGCTCGTCACCCTCCTCGCCGATGCCGGGCTGGTCGGCGGCGACGGCGAGCCCGGGCGTGTCGGCAACCGGTTGGACGAGCTCCCCGACACGCTGCGGGGCCTGGTGGCGGCCCGCCTCGACGGCCTGACCACCGACGAGCGACGCGTGCTGGACGACTGCGCCGTGCTCGGTCGGCGGGGCCCGATCATGGCCATCGAGGTGATGGCCGGCGAGCACCTCGGCATCGACAACGTCCGCCCGGTGCTGGCGGCGCTCGAGGCCAAGGAGCTCCTCGTCATCAGCGGCGCCGGCGAGTCGGAGAAGTGGACGTTCCGATCCGACCTCGTGCGAGAGGTGTCGTACGGCACCCTCACCAAGGCTGACCGGGCCCGCGCCCATCAAGGCATCGCCGCCTGGATGGAGACCCACGAGGACACGGATCGGGATGCAGTGCTCGATCGCGTCTCCCACCACTACGTGCGGGCGGCCGAGCTCGTGCTCGAGCTCGGCCTGGTGGAGGGCGTGCCGGTCGACCTCACGGAGCGGGCACTCGGCTGGCTGGAGCGGGCCGCCACCCGGGCCAACCAGTCGGACATCCCCGTGGTGGCCGAACGCCTCTACAGCGAGGGCCTGCGGCTGCTGGCGGGTAGTCACGGTGACCGACACCGGGCGTTCCTCACCGGCCGCGCCCGAGCTCTGGCCCTGCTGCGGGAGATCGCACCGGCCCGCGCCGACGCGGCGGCGGCCGTGGAAGAGAGCCGCCAGGCCGGTGCGGAAGGCCGGGCGGACCTCGGTCGGGCGCTGCTGGTGCTGGCCGACATCGAGCAGAAGGAGTCGGCCTGGACGGCGTCCGAGTCGGCCTTGGCGGAGGCCGGGCGCGTCTTCGCCGAGCTCGGCGATGCGTCCGGCGAAGCCGAGGTGCTGCGGATGCGGGGCTTCGCGGCGCTGTTCCGGCACGAGTACGTCACGGCGAAGGCGCTGCTCGGGCAGGCGCTGGCCAGGTTCGAGGCCCTCGATGACCGTCGCGGGGTGGCGTGGGCCCGCCAGAACCTGGCCTGGTGCGCCTTCTACTCCGGGCATGCCGAGGAGGCCGAGGGGCTCTTGCGCCGAGCTGCGTCCACCTTCGAGGAGATCGGCGATCAGGGCGGGCTCCGCTGGGCCCATGGCCTACTGGCCTGGACCCGCTTCCAGCAGGGCCACTCGGCCGAGGCTGGTGAGATGGCCGAGGCGATCCTGGCCGACGACCAGCGCGGCGGGGACCGGTGGGCGCTGGGCATGATGCTCGTGCTGGCCGGCTCCGTGCGGTTGTGGACGGGTCGCACGCTGAGCGCCATCGACCGGTTGCGCGAGGCCAGCGAGCTCTTCGAGGGGATCCACGACGACTTCGGGCACTCGCAGGCGTCGTCCGTGCTCGGCCGGGCGCTGGTGCTGTCCGGTCGCGTCGACGAGGGCCTGGCCATCGTCGCCTCGATGGGCGCCCATGACGGCTCCCAGCTCACCGAGCGGGAGTACGTCGTGGCGGTGATGGCCGGCCTGAGCGCCACCGTGCAGGTAGGCGACACGGAGCGCAGCGAGCGGATGCTGGCGATCGTTCCGCCCGGGCCGTTCGGTGGCGACGGTGGCGACCTCGTCGTCGGAGACTCCGAGCGCACGGCGTCGGTGGGCCTGCACCGCCTGCAGTCCGGCGACGTGGCCGGAGCGGTGGCCGTGCTGTCCTCGCTGCAGCAGCGCCTGCTCCCGGAGATCGATCCCAACCTGCACTCGGCGCTGGCGCTGGCCCACGCCGCTGACGGGGCCATCGAGGTCGCCCTGCAGGAAGCCGATGAGGTCGACGTGCACGACCGCGCCACCTACCTCGACCGCGTCACCGCCGGCACCGCGCGCGGCATGGCTCTGGCCCGGCGGGGGGACAGCGCGGCGGCCACCGCCGCCTTCGACCAGGTGCGGGCGGCGGCTGACGCCACCGAGGATCGGGTCTCGCAGGCCCTCGTCCGGCTGGCCGACGCGACGGCGGCGTCAGCCCGGGGGGAGGCCGACGCTGCGGTGCGCATGGCGGAGGCGGAGGCGAGGCTCGCCGACCTCGGCCTCAGCGAGACCGGCTGGCGGCAGGCGTACACCCTCGCCGTCGGGGTCCCCGCCTGATCAGGACGGCTGCTTGACCACGCGCAGGTACGGCTTCTTGGCGTCCCAGCCGTCCGGGTAGGCGGCCTTGGCGTCCTCGTCGGACACCGCGGGGACGATGATGACGTCCTCGCCGTGCTTCCAGTCCGCCGGCGTGGCCACCTTGTGCTTGGCCGTGAGCTGCAGGGAGTCGATGACGCGCAGCACCTCGTCGAAGTTGCGCCCGGTGGAGGCCGGGTAGGTGAGGGTGAGCTTCACCTTGTTGTCCGGGCTGATCACGAACACCGAGCGCACCGTGAGGGTGTCGTTGGCGTTGGGGTGGATCATGTCGTAGAGGTCGGCGACCTTGCGATCGGGGTCGGCGAGGAGCGGGAAGTTGAGCTTCGAGCCGGTGACGTCCTCGATGTCGCCGCTCCAGCGCTCGTGCTCCTCGACACCGTCGACGGACAGGCCCACGACCTTCACGTCGCGCTTGTCGAACTCTGGCTTCAGGCCGGCCACGCGACCCAGCTCGGTGGTGCACACCGGCGTGAAGTCCTTGGGGTGGGAGAACAGGACGGCCCAGCTGTCGCCCTTCCATTCGTGGAAGCTGATGGGGCCCTCGGTGCTGTCAGCGGTGAAGTCGGGAGCGTCGTCCCCCAGGCGGATGGCCATGGTGTTCCTCCTACGGTCGGCGGGGTGAGGGCGTCACCCTAACCAGCCGGAGGGCAAAGCCGACAAGGTCGGTCGGCTTTCGGCGTGACGAACACCACGTTGACGCATCTAGCAACTGCTAGATATAGTTAGCGCAGAAACCACCCCCCAAGGAGCCTTCGAATGCGCACCATCCTGGACACCGTCGTCGACTACGAGGACCAGATTCTCGACCTCGTGAAGAAGGCCAAGAGCCCGGTCGTGGAGTACGTCGGCAAGGGCGTCGACCTCGTCGGCGATCGCCTGCCGAGCGTCACCTACCCGACCGCCCTCCCGACGCCGATCGAGGTCGTCGAGACCCAGGTCATCTTCGCCAAGAAGCTGCTCGACGCCAACGCCGCCATCCTGACCGCCGTGCTCAAGACCACGGCCCCCGTCCTTGGCTACAGCACCACCTCGCGCAAGCCCGTCCTCAAGACCGCCAAGGCCGCCTGACGATCCACCCTCCGAGTCCCCCGGGACATCGTGCCGACGAGCGACGCCCTCCCCCGGGGCGTCGCTCGTCTGGTCTTCGCTGACTACTTGCGTCTCCCCGCCGGCGGCTTCCTGGGCGGATCTCCGCCTTCGACGAAGCTGTTGTAGACGCTCATCAGGGCCGCTCGCTGGTCGGGGCTCAGGCGCTTGTCGGCTCGCACTGCCTCGTCGACGGTCGCTGGCTTGAGGGTGGTGTCGCCGGGGTCGAGGACCCCGGCCTGGACGAGGAGGGACTCGGCACTCAGGTTGAGGGCGCCGGCGATGGCCTTGAGAACCCGAACCGAGGGCTCGTGGAGCCCTCGCTCGATCTGGGAGAGGTACGGGTTGGAGACGTTGGTCCGCTCCGCCAGCTCGCGCAGCGTGAGCTCGGCTTGCTGACGCTGCTTGCGGATGAGGTGGCCGAGGGCTTCCAGCTGGCTGCGCCCGGCGGCGTCGGGTGGCGTCATCCGCCGTCCTCGTGGCCTCGACCCAGGCTCGGCGCCAGCGGATCGGGCGGCATGGACGTGCCGGCGACGTCCGGCTCGATGTACATGACGCGAGCCTCGGGCACGGCCGCCCGCACCGCAGCCTCCACCCGGTTCACGGCGACGGCCAGCTCGGGTGTGGAGAGCCCCTCGGCGAAGGCGACCTTGGCGCCGATGAGGAGCTCGTCGGGCCCCAGGTGCTGGGTGCGGAGGTGGATGAGACGCTGCACGGATCCGTCCTGCTCGATGCCCGCCTTGATGGCCTGTTGGACCTTCGGGTTCGCCGTCTCCCCGAGGAGCAGGCTCTTCATCTCGATGGCCAGGACCACCGCGATGACGGTGAGCAGGATCCCGATGGACAGCGTGCCGATGCCGTCGTAGATCGAGTCGCCGGTGATGAGCGTCGTGGTGACTGCGCCGAGGGCGATGACCAGGCCCACCTCGGCACCGAGGTCCTCGAGCAGCACCACCGGCAGCTCCGGGTTCTTGGAGTGCCTGATGAACTGCCACCACCCAGCGTCGCCGCGCACCTTGTTGGCTTCCACGATGGCGGTGCGGAACGAGTACGTCTCCAGCATCACTGCGAAGACGAGGATGCCGATGGCCACGCCGGCCGACTCGACATCGTGGGGGTGTCGGATCTTCTCGATGCCCTCGAAGATGGCGAACGCTCCACCCAGGCTGAAGAGCACGAGGGCGACGATGAAGGCCCAGAAGTAGCGCTCCCGGCCGTACCCGAAGGGGTGGTCTTCGTCGGCCTTGCGGCGGGCCCGCTTGCCGCCGAGGAGCAGCAGCCCCTGGTTGCCGGAGTCGGCCACCGAGTGCACCGACTCGGCCAGCATCGAGGTGGAGCCGGTGATGAGGAAGCCGGCGAACTTCGCCACCGCGATGCCGGCGTTGGCGACCAACGCCGCCACGACTGCCTTGGTGCCGTGTGCTTCTGCTGCCATGGCGGCAGGCTAGGGCGCGCCGGCGAGGGATCCCTGCCAGGATCGACCGCCATGAGCTTCTTGGACCTCGTCGTCGCTGACCCCGACGCCCCGGCGGTGGATGACCTCACTCGACGGCGCACTCGAGGTGAGCTGCTCGACCGGGCCCGGCGCCTCGGCCACTGGATGCTCGACGACGGCGGGGTGCCCCGAGGCGGCCACGTCGCCATGCTGATCGGCAACCGGGTGGAGCTCATCGATCTGCTGGTGGCGGCTCAGCACGCTGGCACCTGGGTGACAGCCGTGAACTGGCACCTGACCGCGCCCGAGATCGCCTACATCCTCGATGACAGCGCCTCGTCGATCCTGTTCACCGACCCTGAGCACGAGCCGGTGGCCCGGGAGGCTGCGGCGCAGGCCGACGGCGCGGTGGTCGTGGTGGTGGCGGGGCCCGAGCTCGAGGCGCTGGCCGCCCACCCGAACGACGAGCCCTTCGCGCTCGACGGCCCTGGCGGGGGCACCATGCTCTACACCTCGGGCACCACCGGTCGACCGAAGGGCGTGAAGCGCAAGCGGCAGCCGAGCCTGGGGGAGACGCTCGCCCTCGGCGCGGCGGCGGGGATGGTGCTCGGGCTCGACGGCCAGGGCCCGCACCTGGTCACGGGTCCGCTCTACCACGCCGCCCCGCTGGGCTTCGCCGCCATCGACCTCGCCAACGGCAGCGAGCTGGTGGTGATGCCGCGCTGGGACGACGCCCACTGCCTCCGGCTCATCCAGGAGCGCAGCATCCGCAACAGCCACCTGGTACCCACCATGTGCGTGCGCCTGCTGCGCCTGCCCGAGGAGGAGCGGGCCGCCTTCGACGCGTCGTCGCTCTGCACGGTCCTGCACGGCGCCGCCCCCATCGCTCCCACCACCAAGCACAAGATGATCGAGTGGTGGGGCCCCGTGCTCACGGAGTACTGGGGTAGCACCGAGGGTGGTGTCTTCACCTTGGTCGACTCGACGGCGTGGCTGGCCAGGCCTGGCACCGTCGGCAAGGCCATTCCCAGCTACGAGGTCTTCGCCGTCGACTCGGGGGGTGCGCGACTCCCAGCCGGTGAGGTGGGCACGCTGTACACCCACAACCTCGTCACCGACGAGGTGTTCGAGTACCACCAGGCCAAGGAGAAGACGGAGGCGGCCCACCTGGCCCCTGGCACCTTCACCATGGGCGATGTCGGTCTCGTCGACGAGGACGGGTTCGTGTTCCTGTCCGACCGGGCCGCCAACATGATCATCTCGGGCGGCGTCAACATCTACCCCGCCGAGATCGAACAGGTGCTGATCGAGCACCCGGCGGTGGCGGACGTGGCCGTCTTCGGCATCCCTGACGAGGAGTGGGGTGAGCAGGTGAAGGCGGCCGTGGAGCTCACGGAGGGTCATGAGCCATCGCCCGAGCTGGAAGCCGACCTGCTCCTCTTCGCCCGCCGCCAGCTGGCCGGCTTCAAGGTCCCCCGCACCGTGGACTTCGAGGACCAGCTGCCTCGCCACCCCACCGGCAAGCTCTACACCCGGCTCCTGCGCGACAAGTACTGGCAGGGTCGGGCGACGGCGGTGTGACGGTGGGCGGCTCTCCAGCGCCGGGGTGGTCCGAGTGGTCGCCGCTCGTGCACCGGGCCGAGCGGGACTCCGAACCCGGGCTGCCCATCAAGCTGGCGCCCTGCTCCAACGGTGAGTTCGCTCCACCGCCGGCCGCCCCTGGCGTCCGCCGGGCGGTACGGCTGGCGCGGGCTACCTGTGACGACGCCGCTCGGCGGCTCGGCATGTCCCGGCGCGACTTCCTCCGCACCTCGATGGCCTCGGCGGCCACCTTGCTGGCCGTCGGTGCCTGCTCGGGGGAGGGCGGCGAGCCCTCGGCCGGCACCTTCGACCTGCCGCCGGAGTCGACCACCGAACCCGACGTCGCCACCTCCGTGCTCGGCGGCGAAGGGCAGCCGGTGGTCGACGTGCAGCAGCACCTGCTCGAGCTCGACGGGTTCGACGGTGGCTTCGGAGGTGGGTTCCCGCAGGCGGCCTGCGGTGACGGCGGCGCCTGCTTCGACACCGAGCACTGGCTGGACCTCGTGTTCGGGCGCTCGGACACGACGATGGCGGTGCTCTCGGTCATCCCGGTGCTGACCGACCCCGACCCGCTGTCGGCCGAGGTGATGGACGCCGCCCGCCGGGCCGCCGACGAGCTCTGCGGCGACGGACGGGTGCTCGTCCAGGGACACGCCCAGCCCAACGTCGGGCCACTGGAGGGCGCCCTCGAGGCGATGCGGGTCGAAGCCGAGCGCTACGACATTGCGGCCTGGAAGTCCTACACGCACGTCGGCGACCCGTGGCGGCTCGACGACGAGGTCGGCGACGCCTTCCTCGGCCTGGTCGAGGAGATCGGTCCGCCCATCGTCTGCGTGCACAAGGGCCTCGGGGGCGACCCGAACGACGTGGGGCCGGCCGCCGCTGCCCACCCTGACATCAGCTTCGTCGCCTATCACTCCGGGTACGAGGTCGACGTGCGGGAGGGCGTCTACGCACCGGGTTCGTCGAACGGTGGTGTCGACCGTCTCCTGGAGTCCGCCCGGGCGGCCGGGATCGGGCCGGGGGCCAACGTCTACGCCGAGCTCGGCTCGACCTGGCGCAACCTGATGGGCGATCCCGACCAGGCCGCCCACCTCCTCGGAAAGCTGATCACCGCCCTCGGCCCCACCAACGTGCTCTGGGGGACGGATTCGATCTGGTACGGCTCGCCGCAGGACCAGATCGAGGCGTTCCGCACCTTCGAGATCACGGCGGAGGCGCAGGAGCGCTTCGGCTACGCGCCCCTCACCTTGGAGGTGAAGGCGGCGATCCTCGCCGGCAACGCCGCCCGGCTGTACGGCATCGACCCGTCCGGCACCCGCTGCGCGACGACCCCGGCCGACCGAGCCGCCCGGCGCGCCGACCCTCCCACTGGCGACGTCTTGCTCGGCCCGCGCACCGCAGCCCAGGCCCGCCGCGCCTTCGCCGCCGACCACCCCTGGTTCTAGGTGGGGGAGAAGGTCACCGGGAGGGTCTCGAGGCCGCTGATGAAGTTGGCCGGTCGCCAGTGGAGGGCCGCGTCAGGGTCGGTCACCGCGAGGTCGGGGACCCGGGTGGCGAGCTCGTCGAGCATCGTGGCGATCTCGAGGCGGGCCAGGCTGGCGCCGAGGCAGAAGTGCGGCCCGAACCCGAAGGCGACGTGTTCGTTTGGCGTACGGCCCACGTCGAAGCGGAAGGGGTCGTCGAACACCGCCTCGTCCCGGTTGGCCGACGGGTACAGCAGCATGAGCTCCTCGCCCTCATGCAGCTCCTGGCCACCGAGGAAGGTGTCCCGGGTGACCGTGCGGACCATGTTCTTGATCGGGGACACCCAGCGCAGCATCTCTTCCACGGCGCCGGGGCGCACGGCCGGGTCGGCGGTGACGCGCTCCCACTGATCCGGGTGCACGAGCATGTGGTGCACGCCGCCGGAGATGACGTGGCGGGTGGTCTCGTCGCCACCAACGAGGATCAGCAGCGACTCGTGGATGATCTCGTCGTCGGTGAAGCGGTGGCCGTCCACCTCCGCGTGCACCAGCACGCTCATGAGGTCGTCGGTGGGGTGGGCGCGGCGGTCGGCGATGACGTCGGTGGCGTAGGCCCAGTACTCGCCGAAGGCGGTAGCGGCCGCGTTGAGCTGGTCCGCGGTGGCGTTGACGTCCTGTCCCTTGACCATGTCGTCGCTCCACCGCAGCAGATCGGCTCGGTGGGCGGGGCGCACTCCGAGGGCGTCGCCGATCATGATCATGGGCAGGTGGGCGGCGATGTCGTGCACGAGATCGGCCTCGCCCCGCTCGATGACCGCGTCGACGATCTCCCGGCAGGCCCGCCGCACCGTGGGCTCGCTGTCTCGGACGCGGCGGGGGGTGAAGCCCTTGTTCACCAGCTTGCGGCGCTGCAGGTGGGCGGGGTCGTCCATGTCGATCATCATCGGCAGGGGCGCGAACCCAGGGCGGATCCCGCCGGCGTTGGAGAAGCTGGTCGGGTCCTTGGAGACCGCCTTCAGGTCCTCGTAGCGCGTGATCCCCCAGATGGAGCCGTCCCAGTACACGGGGGCGTTGGCTCGCAGCCAGGTGAGGCCAGCGTGGTGGTCGCCGGCCCAGAACTCGCCGCTGCAGAGGTCGATCGCCGGTTGGCCAGCCACGGCGGGAGTCTGGCACAGCGACCTGACGGGTCGTCAGGTCAGGCGACCGGGATCCAGACGAGCATGAGATCGGTCACGCGGATGTCGCGGCGCTCGAGGGGCACCTCGAGCGGCTCGACGGCCGACGCCTTGGCGTCCCACTCCTCCGCGATGGTGGCCAGCTCGTCGGCCAGCTCTGCCTCGAGGTCGGCCAGTGCCTCCACGTTCTCCACCACCCGGTGACGGGCGGACTCGGCGCGCTGGGCTGCCTCGCTGCTACGCCCTCGGCGCCGGGTGACGGTTCCGACCTTGCTGGCGATGCTCCGAGCGCTGCGACGCCCACCGAAGACGGCGCTCAGGAGCTCACCGGCCCCACTCAGGAGCTCGTCGCTCCGGCGACTGGACTGGGCGACCTCGGCCTGGGCAACGCGGTCCTCGGCCGCGGCCACGGCGTCGCGCGCCCGTCTGATGCGGTTCTCCATCCTGGTGGCCACCTTGGCCGCGGCCCGGTCGGCGCCGCCGTCGGCGGCTGTCTCACAGCGCGCCGCGAACTCCTGGTCGGTCTCACCCGGTCGGCTGTAGAGCTTCAGGCCCGGGTTGGCCAGCAGCGTCACGGTGCGACTGGCGAGGAGGTGATCCACCAGCTCCCGCTCCAGGGTGGTGAAGAGCGCCTTGGTCCGCGCGTCGGCGTCGGGCAGCACGTAGGTGGCGGCCGGCGGTGCTTGCGTCCAGAAGTCGCGCTCGTCGTAGTCGACGACCACCACCTTGCTGGCATCCGGCGGGTCCCCGATCGGGAAGAGCACGCCCTCGACCTGCTCGGTGTGGCGCAGGTCGGCCCTGGTGTCGTCGAAGACCAGCTCGATGGCCGCCACGACGGACGCCGCGTAGTGGGTGCCGGTGGGACTCGCCCCGACGGTGGTGGCCCACGGTGCCGCCGGGTCGAGCCACCGCACGGGGACCCCCTCGGCGATGGTCGGTACCACCGGGGTGACGTCGGCTCCGCCGGGGATCATCGCCTCGGGGGCCTTGCCGCCCGGCGGTGCCGGTGCCGCCGGACGCCGGTCGGCCATCAGCGCGCTGATCTGCTCGCGCGTGAGCGGACCCCGCAGGTACGACATGGCCCAGCGGCTCGTGAAGGTGACGGACGCATCGGAGCCCGCTTGGCGGAGCACGAACTCCCGCTTGTCGAGGGCGCTGATGGTCTCGCTCATCGCCGAGCGGTCGGTGCCGCCGTTCGCCGTTGCGAGGCCGTCGAGGAGGCGCGCCTTGTCCTGCTCCGTCTGGAGGCGCCCGATCATCCAGGTGCCGGCGTTGGACAGCGCCTTGTAGTCGAGGTCGACCGGGTTCTGCGTGGCCAGCACGAGGCCGACGCCGAACGCCCGGGCCTGCTTCAGGATGCTGAGGATGGGCGCCTTGGCGGGTGGCGCGGCCGTGGGGGGCACGAACCCCATCGCCTCGTCGAAGTACACGAGGGCGCGCAGCTGGTCGGTGCCGGGCTGCCGGCGCATCCAGGTCACCAGCTTGGACAGCACGAGGGTGACGACGAGCTGGCGCTCCTCGTCGGACAGATGGGCGATCGAGATGATGGCGCAGCCCGGCTTGCCGCCGGGGGAGAGGAGGGTGTCGATGTCGAGTGGATCGCCCTGCCCCCAGGCCGCGAAGGCCGGTGAGGCGAGCAGGCCGTTCAGGCGAAGGGCCAGCTTCATCCGATCGGCGAGGGGAAAGAACTCGTCCAGCTCGAACACGCCGAGCTTCCGCAGCGGCGGGGCTTGCACCTGAGCGACCAGCCCGGCCAGGTCGAGGTCCTGGCCGCTGGTCCAGGCCT
>JBDSUN010000112.1:0-4101 GCA_039927735.1 Acidimicrobiales bacterium
CGGCCACAACGGCACCCTCGTCCTCGCCCCGGCCTAGCCCCCAGGATCTGTGCACGCTTTTGCGCACCATGTGCGCAGGACCGCTCACAGATCTTGGATGCCCCGCTCGAGCTCGAGGAGCTTGACCTTGGCGGGGAGGCCGCCGCCGTAGCCGCCGAGGTGGCCGCCGGTGCGAAGCACGCGGTGGCAGGGGACCACGATCGGGATCGGGTTGGTGGCCATGGCGGTGCCGACGGCGCGGCTGGCCTTGGCGTTGCCGACCATGGTGGCCAGCTCGAGGTAGCTCACGGTGTGACCGAAGTCGACCTCGGCGTAGAGGGTCTCGAGCACCGTCTTGCGGAACCCGGCCGACAGGCGCCAGTCGAGCGCCAGGTCGAAGTGGTGGCGTCGGCCGTCGAAGTACTCGTCGAGCTGGCGACGGATCGGGTCGAGGCGGGCGGGCGACTCCAGCACGCGCGGGGCGACCCGGGCGGCCAGCTCGACGAGGACGCCGTCGTCGTCCTCCCGCTCGAAGGCGAGCCGCACGAGGCCGGCATCGGTGGCGGCCACCAGCAGCGGCCCGATGGGCGAGTCGGTCCTGGCGTAGGCCACGTCCACCAGTCCCTCGGTCTCGGCCCGGGCCAGCACGACAGCCAGGTCGCCGGTCGGGTCCGTGGGGACGCCGGACCGCAGCTCGGTCTCGATGGGTTGGGTGGTCATCGGGTCACCTCCTGGCGGAGCCCGGCCAGGCCGGCCCGCACGTTCTGACGAGCGGCTGCTGCCGAGCAGCCCAACGCCACGCCGATCTCGGCGTAGGGGAGGTCGCCGAGGTAGCGCAGGGCGACGGCGCCCCGCTGCTTGCCTGGCAACCGGCTCACGGCCCCCCACAGGTCGTCGTCGACGATGTCGTCGCCGTCGACTGGCCCGTCCGGAGCCTCCCCGATGGGAACGGCACGGCGACTGGTGGCGCGATGGTGGTCGAGCACCTTGTGGTGGGCGATGGTGAAGAGCCAACCCCGCAGGTTCCGATCGTCTCGAAGGTCCGGGTAGGACCGAAGAGCCGAGAGCACCGCCTCCTGGAAGCAGTCCGGCCCGTGGTGGAATCCGGCCTGGGCGACGCAGAAGCGGTGGAGGTCGACGGCATGGGCGTCGAGCAGCTGTTGGAACGGGGGCAGGCGCACTGCGGGTTCAACGCCCCAGCGGAGGGCGGCGTGAGATCACGCGTCCACGATGACGAAGAGCAGGTCGACCTCGCAGGCCAGCTGCCCGTCCACCGACGCCACGCCGTGGCCCTTGCCGGCTCGAGCCGACAGGCGGCCCATCTCCACCCGGAGCTCGAGCGACTCGCCCGGCTCGACCTGCCGACGGAAGCGCACCTTGTCGATCCCACCGAACAGCGGCAGCCTGCCGGCGTAGCGCGGCTCGACGAGCACGGCGATGGCGCCGAGCTGGGCCAGCGCCTCCACCATCAGGACGCCCGGCAGCGTGGGCCGCCCGGGGAAGTGACCGGCGAAGAAGGCCTCGTCGCCGGTGAGGTGCCAGCGACCGGAGGCCGACTCCCCCGGCACCACCTCGACCAGCTCGTCGACGAACAGGAACGGCGGCCGGTGCGGCAGGACCTCCGCCGGGCGAGGCAGGTCAGCCAAGGCTCTTGAGGAGGTTGGCCGGTGTGTCCTTGGGGCTGACCTTCGGCCAGGCATGGGAGACGTTGCCGGCCTCGTCGATCAGGAAGGCGGAGCGGATGATCCCCTGGTAGGTCTTGCCGTACATCTTCTTCTCACCCCAGGCGACGTAGGCCTCCGCCACCGCATGGTCCTCGTCGGCCAGGAGCGGGAACCCCAGCCCGTACTTCTCGTCGAACTTGGCCTGCTTGGCGGGCTTGTCGGGGCTGATCCCCAGCACCGCCGTGTCGCCGATGTCACCCAGGACGTCCCGCATGCCGCAGGCCTGCGTGGTGCAGCCCGGCGTATCAGCCTTCGGGTAGAAGTAGATGAAGTGCCCTACCTTCCGCTCATTGAGCGACTTGCTCAGCGTGAAGGGGTTGCCCTCCTGGTCGAGCAGCGTGAAGTCGGGGGCCTTGTCACCTGGCTTGAGCGGCATCCTCCGACCCTAGGCCGTCAGGTCGAAGAACTCTGCGGGCGCTCCAGGTCCTATGAACCCGCGCGCGAAGCGCCGATCTGGTGGCCTCGGTACCCTAGCGCGGTTGGGTTCGGTGTGGCCGATATCTCGCGTGAAGCGACATGGCCTGATGCGGGACCCCGATCAGAAGTCGGGATCAGCGGGGTGGCCCCGATAGGTTCCATCGGCGCAGAGCCTCAAACGTATAGAGCCCGGTCCGATGGTCGTCGTTCCATGTGATCTGTAGGGCATATGCGCCATGGAACTGCGCGTCAGTGATGCGCAGCGGATTTGGAGCACCAGGCCGTGGCCACCCTTCTTCTCCGCGCTCCCGCAGCGAGCGACACGTCGCGCACGGGCATCCCAGTCGTAGCTCCATCAGGCCGATCCGCGCGACGTGGCCATCGGCGAACCGAATCGTCACGCCCTCGTCACGCTTGACCTCGAGATCCACCGGCTCGTTGCTGTCGTCCACCGCCCCAGGCTGCCTGATCTCGGCGCAGACCACGCGAACTGGAAGGTCTGTCCACCAAGCTGGTCCGAGCTCGCTCAGATCCTCCGGCGGGGCTGGCGGTGCGTCTGCGTGCGGCTCGTGCACCCACGGACTTCAGCCGCACCCATCCGGCCAGCCGTCTCACGCAGCAGGGAGAGGCGCACCGCTAGGGACTCCTGGAGGCGCTCGACCAAGCGGAGTTCGGTTCGGCTGGAATGCGCGCTCGATCGGTGGTCCTGGCTCAAGAAGGCCTGGGACCATCCGGGCGATGTGCGCTGCAGTGACTCAGGTAGATCACCCGCGGCTTGAGAGCCTTGATGCGTCTGATGGAGTCGACGGCTGCCCGCTGGAGCTCGACGACGGCATCGACGTTCGCGGCACTCGCGATCTCCGCGTCGACCTCGTCGGCGTTCCACACGAGCTGGCCACCAAGCACGATGCGCTCTCCTCCGGCCTGAATCACGACGGACTGGTGGCCAGCGGTGTGCCCGGGAGTGGCGAGGATCGTCACCCCGTCGGCGATCTCCTCATCGCCGGTCACCACTCTCTGCTGGGTCGGGGGGTAGAGAGCCCAGCGCCGGTCCGTGTGGTGGTCGTCCGTCATCACCGTGTCGACCTCGGCGCCTTGGGAGTAGAACGCCGTCGATCCGCCGAACAACGCAGGGTTCTGGCCGCAGTGATCGAAGTGCAGGTGACTGTTCACGACGGCGACGACCTCTTCGAGTGCGACGCCATGTTCAGCGAGCGCGACCTCCAGTTCGGTGCATGCCGGCCTGTACACCTCATCGATGAACTCGTTCCCGAACCCCACGCCAGTGTCGACCAGGATCGGCCAATCAGGGTGGTGGATGAGGAAGCCGTGCACGGGAACCGTGCGCCCCGAGCCGGCGGGCCGGGTGGGCATCGGGCAGCTCTACAGTCGCAAGGGTGAGCTGGGTGACCCGGGGCAACTTGTCGAGAGCCATGCGATCGAGTCTCCTCGACCCAGGGCTCGAACACCCCTCAGCGTCGTGGACCAGCCTCCGTATCCGGCGGGGCGGCAATACTCCGTGCGGTGGAGATCCGGGGGCTCGTCGCAGGTGGAGCCGACCAGCTGGTCGCACTGTTCGCGGCGGTGCTGCCCGACTCCCCGGCCGCTCTGGTCGCGGGGTTCGACGCACCTGAAGCGTTCCTGCGCGAACCGAGCACCTTCGTGCTCGGCGCCTACGTCGACGACGCGCCAGTCGGGCTGGCGTGGGGCGTGCAGATGCGCGCACCGAGCGGACGGCTCACCACCTATCTCCACGAGCTGGACGTGCATGAGCGCTGGAGGCGGCAAGGCATCGGCTCCGCCCTCGTGACCGAGGCGATGGCCCTCGCTCGCCGGGCTGGCTCGACCAAGTTCGGCTCTTGTGTCCGATCCGTGGGTGTGATCTGAGGGGTGGCGCGGTGCACGCCGTTGCCCTGCTTGGCTTTCCGGCTGTCAAAGGCTGGTCAGCGAAGGAGAGGGCAACGGCGTGCAATGGAAGAGG
>JBDSUN010000113.1:0-9157 GCA_039927735.1 Acidimicrobiales bacterium
TGGGTGAGGTGTACTCCCTTGTCCAACACGGTGCGGAGGCTGCCGCCCCCGAGATACTCGGTGACGATGTACGGGGCCCCGTCGTCGTCGCCCCAGTCGTAGACGGCCACGATGTTGGGGTGGTTCAAGGCCGCGGCCGCCTGGGCCTCCGCCCGGAAGCGGCGGAGGAAGGCTTCGTCATCGGCGAGGGCAGCGTGCAGGATCTTCACCGCCACCCGGCGACGCAGGCGCACGTCGTCGGCCAGGAAGACCTGGGCCGACGCACCGGTGCCGACAGGGGCGATGAGTCGATACCGCCCGCTCAGGACGCGACCGATCTGGTCCGCCATGCGGGACATGACCACCGGGCGAGGGTATCCGTTGACCCGCCGCCGCCGGTGCACCCCTCGGTCACCCACGGGTCAGACTGGCCGTGTGCCCATCTGCGGAGGAGACGATGGTCCCCCGCCTCGGCCTGGGCGCAGTGGCGCTGGTGGTGATCGGGCTGCTGTCATCCTCCCTGCACGCCTGCCCGTCTCCCACCCTCCCCAAGGCCTGACACCGTGACCTCACCCAGCCCCGATCACCCGCCTCGGATGGCCGAGGGCCGCTATCGGCTCCTGATCGCCCTGCTGGTGGTGGCGGCCCTCGGCGCCCTCTACGCGGGTGTGCGGGCCACCGACAGCGGCGGCGACGACCGGGTGTCGGTCCCCGGCCAGCCCGAGGTGGTGGAACGACTGATCCCCGGGCGCGGCGACGAGGTGATCCGGCAGGCCGAGCTCGGGATCGACCTCGGCCCGGGCTACGAGGGAGCGCTGATCGTCAACGGGGAGGCCATCCCCGACGACCAGCTCCGCCTCGTCCCCGAGCAGAACCAGGTGTACTTCAGGCCCGGTGACGGCCAGGCGGTGGAGCAGCTCCAGGCCGGGCCGAACTGCGTGGAGGCCATCGTGTGGAGGTCGTCGCAGGGTCGGGGCACCGCCGACGATCGATCCTTCACCTGGTGCTTCGAGGCCCTCTGACCCTTGCGCTCGACCGCTAGGGCAGCTCGCCGGTCTCCAGCAGGTGCACGAAGCCGGCCTCGTCGAGCACCGGCACGCCCAGCTCCGTGGCCTTGGTGAGCTTGGCGGCGCCGGGGCCCTCCCCCACCACCACTGCGGTGGTCTTCTTCGAGACGCTGCCAGGGGCCTTGCCGCCCCGTCGCTTGATGGCCGCCTCGACCTCGTCCCGGTTGAAGCCCTCGAGGGTGCCGGTGACGACCACCGTGCGACCGACGAGGGTCTGGGGCACGTCGACCACCTCCGGGCCCTGGAGGTTCACCCCCGCCGCGCGGAGCCGCTCGATGACGTCCCGGTTGGCCGGCTCGGCCAGCCACCCGTGAAGGGCGTGGGCGATCACCGGCCCCACCCCCTCCACGCCGGCCAGGGTGTCGACATCGGCGTCGAGGATGCGGTCGAGGTGACCACGGGCGGCGGCCAGCGCCTCGGCGCCGGCCGGGCCGAGGTGGCGGATGTTGAGGCCCACGAGCAGCCGGGCCAACGGCTGCTCCTTCGATGCCTCGATGGCGTGGCGCAGGTTGGTGATGGAGGTCTCACCCCAGCCATCCAGGGGGCGCAGCCCGTCCCAGTCGATCGAGTAGATGTCGGCCAGGTCGCGCAGGAGGCCCAGCTCCACCAGCTGGCGCACCCGCTGCTCGCCGAGGCCTTCGATGTCCAGGCCCCCTCGGCTGGCGAAGTGCTCGATGGACCCGTGGGAGCGAGCGGGGCAGGCCAGGTTCAGGCAGCGGGTGTCGGCCTCCCCATCGGGACGCACCAGAGGCTGACCGCACACCGGGCAGTCCGTGGGGAACACCCACGGCCGGCTGCGCTTCGGCCGGTCGGCCAAGACGGCGCCGAGCACTTCCGGGATGACGTCGCCCGCCCGCCGCACGATGACCGTGTCGCCCGGCCGTACGTCCTTGGCCTGCACCTGGTCCTGGTTGTGGAGGGTGGCCTTGCCCACGGTCACCCCACCGACGAAGACGGGCTCGAGGACGGCGAACGGGGTGGCCCGGCCGGTGCGGCCCACCGACACCATGATGTCGAGGAGCTTGGTGGTGCGCTCCTCCGGCGGGAACTTGTAGGCGATGGCCCAACGGGGAGCCTTGGAGGTGGAACCCAGGTCCGCTCGTCGGGCGAGGTCGTCCACCTTCACCACGACCCCGTCGATCTCGTACGGCAGGTCGTGGCGCCGGCGCTGCCGATCCCCGCAGTAGGCGTAGACCTCGTCGAGGGTGTCGACCGTGCGGATCTCGGGGTTCACGGGGAAGCCCAGGTCCCCCAGGAGCTCGAGGGTCTCATGGTGGGTCTGAAGGCGCGGGCCGCCCTGGATCTCGCCCATCTGGTAGCTCCACAGCGAGAGGTCCCGGCTGGCCGTGATGGCGGCGTCCTTCTGGCGCAGGGCGCCGGCGGCGGCGTTGCGGGGGTTGACGTACGGGCGCAGACCCCGCTCGAGCTGAGCGTCGTTGAGGGCGGCGAAGGCGACCATCGACATGTACACCTCGCCACGGATCTCGAGCACCGCGGGAGCGCCGTTGCCCAAGCGGTCGGGCACCTCGCGCAGCGTGGCGATGTTGGCGGTGACGTCCTCGCCGGTGCGCCCGTCGCCACGAGTGGCGGCCTGCACGAAGCGGCCGTCCTCGTAGCGGATGGAGATGGCCAGGCCGTCGATCTTCGGCTCGCAGACGTACCCCACCGCCACCGGGCCGTCACCCTCGTCCAGCCGGCGCTGCAACCGGTCGCCCCAGGCGTGGAGCTCGGCCTCGGACATGGCGTTGTCCAGGCTCATCATCGGCACCCGGTGGACGACCGGCGCGAAGGTGGCGCTGGGGCGGCTCCCCACCGTCTGGGTGGGCGAGTCGGGCGTGATGAGCTCGGGGAACTCCTCCTCGAGGGCCCGGAGGCTGCGCACCAGCTCGTCGTAGGTGGCATCCGGGATCGATGGCTGGTCGAGCTCGTGGTACCGCCGGTTGTGCTCGACGATCATCTCCCGCAACGAGCGGGCCCGCTCCTCCACCTCCAGGTCAGCCATCCCCGCCGATCGTACTGACGAGGTGCGACCGTCGAGCTAGGCCCCGACGGTGAGGCGCATGCCGTGGGTCTGGGTCTCCAGGCGACGAGCGACCTGGTTGGCCAGGTCGATCACGAGGTGGGCCTGCGCCTCACCGTGGAGGGCGAGGCCACAGGCAGGGGTCACGAGGGCCTGGTCGCGGAGCAGCACCGGGTCGCAGCCCCCCTGCGTGAGCGCGCACCACTCGGCCGAGAGGCGCTGCCAGAGGCGATCGGCGGTGGAGCCCAGCGGTCCGGTGGTGGGCACGGCGCCCCAGGCGATCCAGCCGCCCCGCTCGAGGAAGGCGCTCAGCGCGCCCGAGTGCTCGACAGCACCCGTCTCCAGCGGCAGGGACAGGATCTGGGGGCCGGACTGCAGCACCACCCGCCAGTCCGCCAGGCCGCAGCAGTGGAGGCCGGTGACCGCGTGCGGCTCGAGGGTGGCTAGAGCACTCGACACGAGGTCGATGGTCCGGTTCGGATCGAGGGGGAAGCCGGGGTGCATGGCCGCGGTCAGCCCCGGCTCGTCCACGAAGACCACCAACGGGGCCATCGGGGCGATCCCCTGGGCGGCGGCCATCAGTGCCCGGGCTCGGGCTCGTACTGCGGAGCCGGCCACGGAGAAGGCCAGCCGGGCGGGCACCCCCAGGTTGAGCAGAGCGATCCCGAGGGTGACCGGCCCGGTGAGCTGCAGCTTGATCGGCGTACGGCGTCCGGCCACCGCGCCGAGGAAGGCCCGGAGGCCGACGAAGGGCTCGCCGTCGATCCCGGCCGTGGTGAGCGGCGCCCGAGGGTCGAGGATCGGGTCGTCGAGCCCGAGGGAGCCGTCCGGGAGCACCTTGACGCCGTCGATGCCCCAGGCGGCCTGGGCGACCATGCGCTCCATCCCGGACCGGTTGGGCAGCGACGGGGCGGCGGGCAGGCGGGGCTGGCGCTCGAGGACGAAGGTGGCGGCGAGGCGCGGGTCCGTGTGCGGCAGGCTGCCGACCGAGGAGGCCACGCCACGAGGCAGATCGATCACCTTCACCTTCGTCCGTGCTCCCAAGCCACCGGTCCCCCTGGTCTCAACCGCCCTGAGAATGGCCAGCGACGTCACTCCTGGGCAAATCTCGAACTCGTCCATGCAGCTCCTCACCGGCCCCTGGCCCATCCGCGCCGCCTGGGCGCTGCTCCCGCTCCTGCTCGGGCCTGCCCTCGGCGACGCCCTCGCCGAGCACAGCCAGGCGGTCGCCCGCACGGGCTCGGTGCTGGCGTGGGGCGGGTGGGCCGGCGGGTTGGTGGCGGTCCTCCTGCCCACCACGGTGAGCCTGACCGCGCTGCGCATCGCCACTCCCGCCGCCCTGGCGGCGGCCAGCTGGGCCGCGTTGGCCGGCTCGCGCGGCGCCACGGATGCGCTGGCCGTCGCCGGTGGCGCCGTGGCGGTGGTCGCCGCCTTCTCGCCCTCCACCGGCGAGGTGTTCGTCAACGGCTCCTCCTACGGCGATGAGCGCCGTCTCCCGCTGCGGGTCCCCGGCGCGCTGCTGTTCGGCCCGATCGCCTTGGCGTGGGCGGCCGCCGTGGCCGCGCCTGTAGCCGGCCCCCTCCTCCTGGCCGCCGAGCAGTGGGTGCCGGGCGCCATCGTCCTGGCGGCCGGCATCCCGGCAGCTGCGTTGGCCGTGCGGGCCCTCCACGGCCTGGCCCGACGATGGGTGGTGCTCGTGCCGGCCGGGCTCGTGCTGCACGACCACCATGCGCTGGTCGAGCCCGTGCTGTTCGCCCGCCGGACGATCCGCCACCTCGGCCCCGCGCCGGCCGACGAGGTCGACGGCGCCCTCGACCTCACCCAACGGGCTTTCGGCCTCGCGCTCGTCCTCGAGCTCGACGAGCCGGTCGCCGTCGCCCCCCGACGGCGCGACGGATCGGTGCGAGTCGCCCCCGTCGAACGCCTGCTGCTGACACCCACGCGGCCGGGCGTGGTGCTGCGGGCAGCGGCCGGTCGTCGGATCGCAACGGGCTCTGGGTAGGCAGGTGGCCATGTCCGACGTCCTCCCGTCGACCCTCCGCCGACGCCGGGCGATGGTCCTGCTGACGGCCGCCGCCCTGGTCGGCCTGGGGTTGGCGTGGACCCTTGATCGTGGTCCGGACGGCGACCGCTCCGCCGACGACTCTGACGACACTCGCCGAGCGGCCGTCCGGGTCGAGCTGGCGGCCGAAGCGTGGACGCTCGCCCCCTACGACGGGGTGGGGGCCTGGGTCGACGTCTACGACTGGACCGACGAGTTCACCGGCAGCCAGCCGTCCGTCGGGCTCGAGGACCTCGACCGCATGGCCGAGGTCGGCGTCGACACCGTCTTCATCCAGACTGCCCACAACCGCTCCGCGGCTCCCGGGGTCATCGAGCCCGACCGGCTCGACGCGATGATCGACCGCGCCCACGACCGCGGCCTGCACGTGGTGGCCTGGGTGCTTCCACCGCTGGTGGACCTCGACGCCGACCTCCGGCGCCTGACTGCATCCGCCGAGCTGCCGGTCGACGGCCTCGGAGTGGACATCGAGTCGGTCGAGGTGGCCGACGTAGCCGACCGCAACCGGCGTCTGCTCGAGCTCACCGACCGGCTGCGGGCCGAGGTCGGCACCGACAAGGCGCTGGCCGCCATCACGCCCTCAGCCGTGCACCTGCAGGTCGTCAACCCGGGCTTCTGGCCCGGCTTCCCGTGGCCGGCGGTGGCCGCCGCCTACGACGTCATCCAGCCCATGGCCTACTGGTCGATCCGGGATCAGGCCCTTCGGGACGGGGGGCTCTACGTCGGCGACAACATGGACCGCATTCGAGCGTCGACCGGCGACGCAGACATCCCCATCCATCCTGTCGGCGGCATCGCCGACGGCGTCTCGGTCGAGCAGGTGGCGGGCATGGTGCGGGCCATCCAGGCCAGAGGCGGGCCGGGCGGCGGTCTCTACGACTGGGCGAGCTCGAACGCCGAGCAGTGGGCGGCCATGGCCCAGCTCCGGGCCGATGGTTGATCAGCCGGCGCTCGGGCCTCCGCCGACGACGACCTCGTCGTCGTACAGCACGACGCTCTGCCCGGCCGCCACCCTGCGCGCCGGCCCGTCGAAGCGCACGACGGCGCCGTCCACCACGCAGGGTCGAGGGACACCGTGGGCGCTCACCTGGGCGAGGAGCGGACCCCCCACCGGGGCACCCACCCAGATGATGTCGTCGAGGCGCACCTCGTCGACGAGGAGGTCTGCGACCCCGCCCACCCGCACCTCGGCGGCGGGCAGGTCGACGCCCACGACGTACTGCGGGTCGCCGCCTCCCTGGAGGCCGAGACCGTGGCGCTGGCCGATGGTCACCAGCTCCACGGCCGTCACCGTGCCCACCGTCTGGCCGGTCCGATCCACGACGGTGCCCGGTCGCGTGCTGATCCGACTGCCGAGAAAGGCCGTGCGCCCGCCCGTGGCGGTGATGAAGCAGACGTCCTGGCTGTCGGGCTTGTCGGCGGTGGCGAGGCCCAAACGGGCCGCCTCCGCCCGCACCGCCTCCTTGGTGAGGTGCCCGACCGGGAAGCGCACCCGGCCGGCTCCCTCTGCGGTGAGGACGTGCACGACGTAGGACTGATCCTTGGCGGGGTCCGCGCCCCGAGCGACGCGCCGCTCCCCGTCCGCCACCTCGACGATGCGGGCGTGGTGGCCGGTGGCGACGGCATCGAAGCCGAGAGCGTCGGCCCGCCGAAGAAGGCGGTCGAACTTGAGGTGGCGGTTGCACTCGATGCAGGGGTTCGGGGTGCGACCGGCGGCGTGGTCGGCCACGTAGGGCGCCACCACGTGCTCGTCGAAGTCGTCGCCGAAGTTGAAGACGTGGTGCTCGATGCCGAGTCGGCGGGCGACGGCGCGCGCGTCGTCCACGTCGGCCACCGAGCAGCACCCGGAGTCCGATGCCCCTCCCCACAGCTTCAGGGTGGCACCCACGACGTCGTGGCCGGCCTCCACGAGGAGGGCGGCGGCGACCGAGGAGTCCACGCCACCGGACATGGCCACCAGCACCCGCTCGCTCACGCCGGAGCCCCGTCCCGGACGTGGGTCTGGAGTCGGCGGACGGCATCGGGGACGCCGACGGCGGCGGCGTCGATGTCGGCCTGCGTGGTGGACCAGCCCAGCGAGAGGCGAAGGGACCCCGCCGCCAGCGCCCGGGGGAGACCGAGGGCGGCCAGCACGTGGGACGGCTCCTGCGCGCCGCTGGCGCAGCTCGACGCCGCACTGGCCAGCACGCGGTGGTCGTGCTCGAGCATGAAGAGCAGCGCCTCGCTGTCAACGGCCGGAAGGCACAGGTTGGCGATCCCCGCCACGAGGTGCCGACGGTCGCCGTCGTCGCCAGCGGCGCTCTCGACGGCGCCGGGCACGGCTCGGGTGATGGCGGCGGCGAGCTCGTCCCGCCACGTGGTGGCGCGGTCGACCAATGCCTCACGCTCGTGGGCTGCGGCGATGGCAGCCGCCGCGAACCCGAGGGCACCGGCCACATCCTGGGTGCCGCTGCGTCGCTCCCGTTCCTGGCCTCCGCCGAGCTGCTGCGCCTGGAGCGTGACCCCGGCCCGCACCACGAGCGCACCGGTGCCGACCGGGCCGCCGCACTTGTGAGCCACCAACGTCACGAGGTCGGCGGCGGCCGCGTGGTGGCGCAGGTCGAGCCAGCAGAGGGCCTGGGCGGCGTCGGTGTGGAGCAGAGCGTTGGGCGCCTGCTCCCGCACGACGGCGGCGATCTCCGTGAGCGGCTGGATGGTGCCCAGCTCGTTGTTGACCAGCCCGATCGACACCAGCGACACATTCTCGTCCAGCGCGGTGGCCATCGCCTCGAGGTCGACCACGCCACGCCGGTCGACCGGCACGATCCGTCCGCCGGCCGCCTCGACTGGACGGAGGACGGCGTGGTGCTCGATGGCCGTGCAGATCGCAGTGCCGGGGCGGGCCGACAGCACCCCTCGCACCGCCAGGTTGTCCGCCTCGGTGCCGCCGCTCGTGAAGACGATCTCCCCGGGCTCGCACCCAACGACGCCGGCCAGGTCCTCGCGTGCTCCATCGAGGTCAGCTCGCGCCCGGCGGGCCAGGGCGTGGGCGCCGGACGGGTTGCCGCGCCCGCCGTGCAGCGCCGGCATCATCGCCGCCAGCGCCTCCGGGCGCAGCGGGGTGGTGGCAGCGTGATCGAGGTAGTGCCAGTCGTCGCCCATGTCAGCTCGGCGGCACGTAGTGCCCCGGCCCGGTGGCCGGCACGGTGGGCGGAGGCGGGGGGAGGTCGGGAGCGGCCACCGGAGAGGCGACGGGAAGCCCGCCGGAGCGACGGCGCTGGTAGGCGGCGGCCACGCTGACCAGGAACAGCTCTGGCGGCACGCCGGCGGGGGCCTGGTGGTGCATGGCGGCGGCGACCGGCGTGGCCAGGCGAAGGGACATGGCGCTGCGGGCCTCGGGGGCCAGCTCGTGCACGCGCAGCAGGAACGAGCGCACCACCGCGAACTGGCCATCCGTGACGCTCGTGACGTCGAGCGTCTGGGCGTAGCCCTCCAGGCCCGCCGGCGGGTTGAACCACACGGCCATCGCCGGCGAGGTCGCCGTCCGCTCCCGCAGCACGATGGTGCCGGCGACCAGGTCGCCCAAGCGCTGGCCGCGCGGTGACAACAGGGCGGAGACGGTGGCGAAGAGGCCGCCCGGCGGCAGGAGGAAGTCGACGATGCCCAGCGCGGAGCGGATGAAGGCGTGACGGGCCGACACCGGCGCCCCCTCGACGGTGACGACCCGGAGCCCGAGGGCCGCCTTGCCCGGCGACCGGCCCCGCATCAGGGTCTCGCACAGGATGGGGTAGCCGAGCACGATGGCAGCCACGCCGACGATGGCCACCACCACGGCCACCGTGCCGGGCAGGCTGACGGCCAGCAGCACCAGTGCTAGGAGGGCGGCGGCCTGGATCAGGGCGTCGAGGACGCGCGCCAGGGCGCGCGAGGCGATGCCCGCCGTCTCGAAGTCGAGCACGACGGCCTCAGGGGTGACGATGCCACGCGGGTTGTAGGCCATCTGAGATCGCTACGGTACCGGCGGCCACCGGACCCAGCGTGGCCAACACC
>JBDSUN010000114.1:0-4897 GCA_039927735.1 Acidimicrobiales bacterium
ACGGCAGGTCCGCCACGATGAACGGCTTGGGAGCGTCGCGCTCCGGGGCCGACGTGGCCAGGCCTCGGGCCACGGCACCGGTGTGGTGGGCGAGGTCGTCGACGCTCACCTGCAGGGTGTCGTCGTAGCCGAGCACCACCATGGCGACGGAGTCGCCGACCAGGATGAGGTCGACGCCGGCGTCGTCGGCCATCCGGGCGCCGGGAGCGTCGTAGGCCGTGACCATCACAAGCGGCTGATCGCCGTCGGCGACCTTGCGAGCCCGGACGGCGGGCGCGGTGAGCTTCGTGCGCATGACTGCACCTCCTGATCCCGTCCAGCGCCCTCGTGGCTGCCGGCGGTGAGATCACACTATGCCCCACCGCCGCCCGCTCCAACCCCTGGGTAGGGTCCGCCCGATGGACGACGTCGACCGGTGTGAGAGCTGTGGCGACGACGGCGTCGAGGTGGTGGCCCTGCACCGGATCTACCTCACGCCCGAGGCGTGGGACCAGGAGGAGAAGGTGGAGGTGCTCGACGCCGTCGAGCGCTGGTGCTTCCCCTGCCGAACCAGCTATCCCCACCAGCTGCTCGACTGACGCACGGGCGCGCGCGTCCGTCAGTTGCCAGGGACCGTCGGTGCTGTCGTGGTGGGCGGCGGCGGCGCCGTCGTCGTGGTCGGCGGCACGGTGGTGGTCGGTGCGGCCGTCGAGGTGGTGGCCGCCGGCTGGGTGGTGGAGGTGGTGCTCGACGGGGTGGTCGTGGAGCTCGTGGACCTGGGCGCAGCTGTCGTGGTCGTCTGCTGGAGGACCTCGTTCAGGATCCGACCGGGGAACTCCTTCGGCACGACGAAGGCGCCGTCATCGTCGCCTTCGGTGGCGGTGCGCATGAACTTCTGCCAGATCTCGGCCGGGAGGCTGCCCCCGGTCACCCCCGTCAACCCGTGGTTGCGGCTGACGGCCGAGTCCTCGTTCATGGTGGGCACGGTGCCGTCGGGCAGCTTGTCGGCGTAGCCCATCCACACCGCTGCGGTGAGGCTGGGCGTGTAGCCCACGAACCAGGCGTCCTTGTTGTCCTGGGTGGTGCCCGTCTTGCCGGCGGCCGGCTTGCCGATCTTGGCGGAGGTGCCCGTGCCCGCCTCGACGACCTCGCGCAGGCAGTAGGTCACCTGGTCCGCTTCGGCCTCGGTGAGCACCCGCTCGCCGGTGGGCACGGCCTGGTCGATGACGTCGACATCGCCATCGGAGTCCACCTGCTCGATCTTGGCGATCATGATCGGGTCGTTGCGCACGCCCCGGTTGGCGAAGGTGCTGTAGCCGACCGCCATGTCGAGCGGTGATACGTCGCCGCTCCCGAGCACCAGGGACGGGACCACGTCGTAGGTGGCGGTCACGCCGAGGCGCTCGGCGAGGGTGGCCACGTTCGGCGGGCCGACCTCGAGCATGAGCTGGGCATACGCGGTGTTGGAGGACACGCGAGTGGCGTCGACGAGGTCGAGCACCCCCTGCTCGGTGCCGCCGTAGTTGCCGACCTTCCAGTCCTCGCCCACCTTGGCGCCAGGGACCCCGGGGAACGTGATGGAAGCCGGGGCGTTGAACTTGGAGTTGAGGGAGATCCCCTGGCGGACCGCCTCGGCCAGCACGAACGGCTTGTACGAGGAGCCGGCGCCGCGCCCGGACCCGCCGGCGTCTGCACCGAGGGCCAGGTTCACCTGGTTGGCCTCGAAGTCGGCGCCTCCGACCATGGCCTTCACGTAGCCGTACTCGTCCACGGCCACGAGGGCCGACGCCGGGTCGCCCTCGGAGTCCAAGGTGGTGGTGACGGCGTCCCATGCCGCCCGTTGCATGCCGAAGTCGAGGGTCGTGTAGATCCGGAGGCCACCGCCGTAGAGGGTGTCCTCGCCGTACTTCTCGGCCACCTGGCGGCGCACGGCCTCCACGAAGTACTTGGTGCCGATGTTGTCGTCCGCGGTGTTGCCCTTGACCGTGCCGAGCCCCTGGCGGTCGCGCAGCGGGGCCACGCCGGTCTCGATCGGGGTGACGTCCACGGCCTGCTGGTCGGCCGGGGAGATGTAGCCCTCGTCGGCCATGGCACCGAGCACCGTGCGGCGACGGCGGGCGGCCTCCTCCGGGTTCTCGAGGGCGTCGGCACCGCCGGGCGACCGGATGAGGCCGGCCAGGTACGACGCCTCGGGAAGCCCGATCTGGCGCACGTCCTTGCCGAAGTAGGCGCGGGTGGCGGCGCCCACGCCGTAGGCGCCCCGGCCGAAGTAGATGGTGTTGAGGTAGCGCTCGAGGATCTCGTCCTTCTCGAGCTCGCGCTCGAGCTTCACCGCCAGCACCGCCTCCTTCATCTTGCGCACGATGCTGCGCTCGGAGGTGAGGTAGACGTTCTTCACGTACTGCTGGGTGATGGTGGAGCCGCCCTGCTGCACCCCCCGGCCGCGCACGTCGTTGTAGAGGGCGCGTCCGATGCCGACGGGGTCGATGCCACCGTGCTCGTAGTAGTCCCGGTACTCGGTGGCCAGCACCGCCTGCTGCAGGACGGCGGGCACCTCGTCGAGGCGGACGTTGATGCGGTCCTCCTCGGCACTGAAGGTGGCGATGGCGTTGTCGGGACCGCACGCTTCGGTGACGTCAGCGGAGCAGACGAACGACGTCTGGAGCAGCGTCTCCTCCGGAGGGAGTGCGATGTTGAGCACCACGGCGGCGACGCCCCCGGTGCTGGCCACCCCCATGAGGCCGACCATGAAGATGCCTCGCCGCCATCGCCACAGGATGCTGCGATCGCGGCCGGGCTTCGTGGCCCTCGGGCGCGTGGACGAGCGTTGGGTGGGTGCTCGCCGAGGCGGAGCGGCACGGTTGGCAGGGGGGCGGCGTTCGGTCATCGGGTGGGGCACGACGGGCGACACGGCCTCGATCGGACCTCCCGAGACTAGGACTCAGCGGCGCCGTTGCTCCATCGCGGTGCGGCTCAGGTTCGCCACCAGCACGACGGTCAACCGGCGCCGATGAGAAACGTGCGGGCCAGGTGGTTCCAGGAGCACGAGGGGCAGACCTCGACCACGTAGGCAGCCAGCTGCGAACGGCCCTTGGCCAGCTTGGCCAGCTCGCCCTTGGTGGTGATGCAGCGACCCGAGGCCGGCAGGCGCGACCCAAAGGCGTAGGTGACCAGCACGATGTGGTCCTCCTCGCAGATCGGGCACTCCATGTCGGTGGCCTCGCTGGCCGACTGAGCCGCTCGCTTGAGCTCGGGGTGGGCGTCGCACACCTCGTGGCGAGCCAGGCGGCCCTTGCGGAACTCCGACACCACGCCCATCCGGGCCAGCCGGTAGTCGATGACGCCGCCGGCGGCCTGCTGCCCGTTGCCACGGATCGCGTCGGGCCGGAACGTCACGCCCGGAGGCTACCGGCGGGGTCGGAGCGCTGCCTGTGACCGATGGCGCAACCCCGGGCGTTTGACAGGCGCCTCCCCGCCGTACACTCTGGTGCTACATCGAATCGATACATCAACTCGATGCAAGGACGCTATCGCACTCCCATGATCGACCTCGCCATCCTCGGCCTGCTCACGGAGCAGGAGCTCCACGGCTACGAGCTGAAGAAGCGGCTCGGCGAGCTGCTGTCGAGCCGCGCCTCGATCAGCTTCGGCTCCCTGTACCCGGCGCTGGCTCGGCTGGAGGCCCAGGCCGCGGTGAAGGCCGTGGAGCAGCGCACCGCCGTCCCGAGCGCACCCATGACGGGTTCGCTGGCCGGCGAGCTGGCCGCCTTCAAGGCCCGGGTCCGCGAGAGCGGCCTGGTCAAGGGCACCGGCCGGGCCAGGAAGGTGTACGGCATCACCAACGCCGGGCGCGCCCGCCTCGTCGAGCTGCTGGCCGATCCTGACGTCAGCGACGATCGGGAGTTCACCTTGCGTGTCGCCTTCGCCCGCCACCTCGATCCGGCCGCCCGCCTCGAGCTCTTCGAGCGGCGCCGCACCGAGATGCTCACCCGTCGCGATGACCTGCGCGCCCGGCGCGACGGCACCGGCCACCGGGCGGACCGCTACCTCGGCGCCCTGCAGGAGCGCGACACCGACCGCCTCGCCCACGACCTTGCTTGGCTCGATCGCCTGATCGACGCCGAGCGCAACCAAGCCAAGCCATCTACGGAGGACGACCAATGACAGGAATCCGACTCGCCATCGCCGGCATGGGCAACTGCGCCAGCTCGCTCGTGCAGGGCCTCAGCTACTACCACGACGCCGACCCCGCCGACCGGGTTCCCGGCCTCATGCACGTCGAGCTGGGCGGCTACCACATCCGCGACATCGAGCTCGTGGCCGCCTTCGACGTCGACGCCACCAAGGTCGGCCTCGACGCCTCCAAGGCGCTGCTGGCCGAGATGAACAACACCATCCGCTTCGCCGACGTGCCCCACCTGGGCGTCGAGGTCCTCCGGGGCCCGACCCTCGACGGGTTCGGCGAGTTCTACCGCGAGGTGGCCGAGGAGAGCCCCGCCGAGCCGGTCGACGTGGCCCAGGCCCTGCGCGACGCCAAGGTCGACGTGCTCGTCTCCTACCTGCCGGTCGGCTCCGAGGACGCCCAGCGCTACTACGCCCAGGCCTGCCTGGACGCCGGCGTGGCCTTCGTCAACGCCATCCCGGTGTTCATCGCCTCCGACCCCGAGTGGGCGGAGAAGTTCCGGGCCGCCGGCCTGCCCATCGTCGGTGATGACATCAAGAGCCAGGTCGGCGCCACCATCGTGCACCGCACCCTCGCCCGGTTGTTCGAGGACCGCGGCACCACGATCGACCACACGTACCAGCTGAACTTCGGCGGGAACATGGACTTCATGAACATGCTGGAGCGCAAGCGCCTCAAGTCCAAGAAGATCTCCAAGACCCAGTCCGTCACCAGCCAGATCGACCAGGGCATCTC
>JBDSUN010000115.1:0-19743 GCA_039927735.1 Acidimicrobiales bacterium
AACTTCTGCCAGGAGCACTTCCTGCGACTCTGCCGAGACCAGGTGGCGAAGGCCATCAAGGACTTCGGGATGCTCGACCGGTCCGAGCGGGCGCTCGTCGCCGTCTCGGGTGGCAAGGACTCGCTCGCGGTGTGGGACATCCTCCTGGAGCTCGGCTACCAGGCTGACGGGCTGTACCTCGGTCTCGGCATCGGCGACTACAGCGACGCGTCCGGCGTCATGGCTCGGGCGTTCGCCGCGGCGAGGGGCCTGCACCTCGTCGAGATCGACCTGCCGACGGACCACGGCTTCGACATCCCGACCGGCGCCAAGGCGGCGCGACGGGTGCCCTGCTCGGCGTGCGGGCTGTCGAAGCGGCACCTGTTCGACGAAGCCGCTCGCGAAGGCGGCTACGACGTCGTCGTCACCGGCCACAACCTCGACGACGAGGCCGCCGTGCTGTTCGGCAACGTCCTGCACTGGCAGGCCGACTACCTCGGCCGGCAGCTCCCCGTCCTGCCGGCCCGCAACGGCTTCCCCCGCAAGGTCAAGCCCCTCGTCCGGCTGGGGGAGCGGGAGATGGCGGCCTACTGCGTGCTTCGCGGCATCGACTACATCGTGGAGGAGTGCCCGATGGCGGTCGGCAACAAGCACCTCGGCTACAAGGAGGCGCTCAACGCCATCGAGGTGACGTCTCCCGGCACCAAGCACGACTTCTACTTCGGCTTCCTCGCCCGGGCGTCCGAGCGCTTCACCCCCGACGCGGAGGCTGAGCAAGACCAGCTCCAGGCCTGCGCCACCTGCGGCGCCCCGACCCCGGGCGAGACCTGCGCCTTCTGTCGCCTGGTGGTGCAGGCCACGGCGGTGCCGGTGGAGCTCGGCCGGCGGATCTCCCGTTGAGTCGCGCCTTCGCCCCCGAAGAGCAGGTGCTGCTCATCGATGCCAAGAAGCGTCGCTACCTGCTCATCCTCACCGCCGGCAAGGAGTTCCACTCGCATTCGGGCATCGTCGCCCACGACGATGTGATCGGCTCTGCAGAGGGCACGACGTTTCGGTCCACCCACGGGATGATGTACCTGGCCATCCGCCCCACGCTGGCGGACTTCATCCTGAAGATGCCGCGTGGCGCGCAGGTGATCTACCCCAAGGACCTCGGGCCCATCTTGATGCTGGCCGACATCTTCCCCGGAGCTCGGGTGCTCGAGTCGGGGATCGGCTCTGGTGCCCTGTCCATGACCCTCCTGCGGGCGGGCGCCGACATCGTGGGCTACGAGCTCCGGGAGGACTTCGCCGCCCGAGCGGCCAAGAACGTGGCTGCCTTCCTTGGGGAGGGAGTGCTCGACCGCTACCGGGTCGAGCATCGCGACTGCTACGACGGCATCGACGAGACCGATCTCGATCGCATCATCCTCGACCTCCCCGAGCCCTGGCAGGTGGTGAAGCACGCCGCCCGCGCGCTGCACCCTGGGGGCATCCTCCTGGCCTACACGCCGCAGATCACCCAGGCCGCCCAGCTGCGCGAGGCGCTGGTCGAGTCATCGTTCGGCATGGCCGAGACGGTGGAGGTGCTGCAGCGCGGGTGGCACATCGAAGGCCTGTCCGTGCGGCCCGACCACCGCATGGTGGCCCACACCGGGTTCCTCACCCACGCCCGACTCCTGGGCAGCCCCACGTGAACTCGCTCGACCTCGTCCTGGTGCTGTGCGGGGTGGGCGCGGCCATCGGCGGCTATCAGCTCGGATTCCTCACCCGGGTGGCGTCGTGGCTCGGCATGGCGTTCGGCATCGCCGTCGGTGCCCAGGCCCTTCCGTCCGTGCTCCGATCCCTCGAGGAGGCCAGCGGCGTGCAGCTCCTCCTGGTCACCATCGGCACGCTGCTCGGGGCGGCGTTCGTCGGCCAGGCCCTCGGCATCTTCGTGGGGAGCCGGCTCCACGCCACCCTTCCCGGAGCATCGGTTCGGGCGGCCGACCGGGGGGCAGGGGCGGTGGCCGGTGTCGTGGGCGTGCTGGTGGGCATCTGGCTGCTGCTGCCGCTCATGGCCGATGTGCCCGGCACCTTCGCCTCCCAGGCGCGCAGCTCCGCCCTCGCCGGGTTCGTCGACGATCGCTTCCCCGATCCCCCGGACACGGTGGACACGCTGCGCCGCCTGGTGGGCGAGGACCAGTTCCCCCGCGTCTTCGACGCGCTGGACCGGGCCCCGGACCTCGGCCCTCCGCCGACGTCGACCAACATCCCGCAGGCCGTCGTCGACGCCGTCGTGCCCGCCACCGTCAAGGTGCAGGGCGTCGCCTGCCGCCGCGTCCAGGAGGGGAGCGGCTTCGTGGTAGGCCCGGGGCTCGTCGTCACCAACGCCCATGTCGTAGCGGGCGAGGACGAGACGGTGCTGCAACGCAGCGACGGCTCCGAGGTGCGAGCCAGCGTGGTCGCCTTCGACCCCAACCGTGACCTCGCCATCCTCCGCGCCGGCGACCTCGATCGCCCGGCGCTGGCCCGCGGCACGATCGACGAGGGCGGCGTCGGGGCTGTCTTCGGCCATCCCGGCGGCGAGGCCCTGCGAGCGGCGCCCTTCCAGGTCGGCGATTCGGTCACGGCGACGGGTACCGACATCTACGACCAGAACCGCACCGAGCGCGAGGTGCTGATCCTCAGCTCGGCCCTGCGCCCCGGCGACTCCGGCGCCGCTCTCGTCGATCCCGCCGGCAACGCTGTGGGCGTGGCCTTCGCCATCGCCCCCGACCGCCCCGGAGTTGCCTACGCCCTCGCCATGGAGGAGCTCGACGCCGTCCTCGCCGGCGACCTGTCCACCGCGGTCGACACCGGCCCATGCCTCCAGTAGCCCGAGCCGCCCGCCGGCCGCATGGTCACTGACGCGCCATGGTGGTGCGGCTCGTCGGTCGTCACGGTCGGTCTCCTCTGAGCAGGGCGTGGAGCGCGTCGTCCAGGAGCGCTCGGGTCTGGGTGATGGAGAGGCGGCCGTGGATGCGCAGGTGGTCGAGCGACTCGAGCTGGCAGAGCGCGTCGATGGCTCCGAAGGTGGCGCGGCGCTGGCCGGCCGAGAGCGCGCCCAGCTCGGGAGCGAACTGCTTGCCCACCTGTTCGCCCAGGAGGCGGCGGGTCTCCCCTACCTGCTCCTGCAGGATCGGGTTGACGAGGGCGTGGGCCCGGCTGGCCCGGGCGGTGGCGGCGATCGCCTCGTAGAGCTGCACGCGCGCGGTGACGAACTGCTCGATGCGGTCGTCGAGGTCGCCCTGACCGATGCCATGGATCAGGAAGAGGGGCAGCACCCGCTCCTGCTGCCGGTCGATGGCGGCACGAAGCAGGGAGTCTCGGTCCTCGAAGTAGCGGTAGACGGATCGGCTGGAGAGGCCGACGCGGCGGGCCACGTCGCCGGGCCCCGGGTCCAGGTGCCCCTCGGTGAACAGCTCGATGACGACGTCGAGCACCGCATCCCGGTTGCGGTCGCGGCGAGCGACGCGGCCGTCGACGGGCGCGACCTCGCTCAAGCCGGCTCCGCCAGCGAGCAGATCTGGCCGTGACGGGGATCGGCACGCCCGGCCAGCAGCTCCTGGTACGCGGCGATGACGGCGTCGGGTCCGGACGCGTGCCGGAGCTCCACCCAGCCCTCGGCCCAGTCGGCGAAGCGCGTCCAGGCCCCCCCGACGCGGGCGTCGAGCTCGGTCCGCCCCCACTCCTTCGACCGCTTGGAGATCTGGGAGGGAGCGAAGAAGAAGGCCGGCTCCGGGCCTGGCAACGGCCCCGCCTCCGCCGCCTCCTGGTCCCAGTGCGTGCCACCGACCGCCATGGAGTGGGCCAGGTGATCGGCGAGGTGGGTGTGGACGGCGTGGCGCACGTCCGCGTTGCCCGCCACGTCGACGAACACCGAGGACACCGGCGCAATGGAGGAGACGTCGTCGTACCGCCGGACCTCGTCCACCACGCCCAGGCTCTCGACCAGGGCGGCGTTGCCCGGGGACGTCAGCCCGACGACGCGAAGTCCGCGCTGGTGGGCGCAGTGCGCGACGCCGAGGGCCGTCTTGCTGGACGCGCTCGAGATGACGATCTGCTCGGCGCCGAAGTCGTCGTTGTCACCCAGGAGGTCGTCGATCACGAAGGAGGTGAAGAACAGCGGGAAGAGCAGCATCTGCAGGTCCTCCCGGTCTGCCCGGTAGACGGGATCGGCCGCACAGCGCGCGTACCGGTTGTAGGCACCAGACAGGCCCGCTCGATGCGGCGCCGTGTCGTACACGCCCCGCTCGTCCGCCCGCCCGGGGGTGAGGACGAGGTGGGACGACATCGGGAAGTAGCCGTAGAGCCGCTCACCCACGCGAAGGTCGCGGGAGTCCGACGTCACCACCGAACCGAACCCCCACACCGGGATGCGACCCCATGGGGCCGCCGCAGGGAAGAAGTCCCAGTAGCGCATGGCGTCGCCGAAGACGGCGTAGGTGATGTTGTTGGCGGTCAGCGCGAACGACTCGACCCGCACGAGGGCCTCACCGGCGCCGGGCTCGGGCACCCGCTCCTCGACGGTGCGCACCCGATCGAAGGCGTCTCGGTCGACCTCGATCGCCGTCACGATGCCGTCGACTCGGCCAGCCGGTCGCTGGTGGGGCGCAGGATCAGGGCGTAGGTGTCGGCGATGGCCACCTCTCGGTGGGCATGCTGGGCCGGCCCGTCCTCGGCCAGCGGGGTCGTCGCCAGCCGCATGCCGTAGTCGCGGCCGACCTGGCCGTAGCGGATGTCTCGTGACTGGCTGCTCATCGTCGCTCCCCGGTAGGCAATCTATTGACAGTTCTATTGACACTATCTACGGTTGGCAAGTGGCAACCGACCTGATCCTCGACTCACTGCAACGGCGCATGGCCGCCATGCACTCGCTCTACTACCAGGCCGTCGACACGATGGACCTCGAGCACGTGAACCACTTCGAGCGCGAGGGCGTGCTGCCGATCGCCTTCTCCTTGTTCCACTACACGAACATGGAGGACGCCTCCTTCATGCTGATCACCGGGGTCCCCCCGGTCTGGGATGAGGGGTGGCAGGAGCGGGCCCAGCTCACGATCAACGACCATGGCAAGCACCGCACCGTGGAGGAGATGGTCGCCCAGCGCATCGGCGACTACGACGGCTTCAAGGCCTACCAGCGCACCGTGTTCGACCGCACCGAGGCTTGGCTGGCGCAGCTCGACCCGGCGGAGTTCCTGCGCGTGGTCATCCCGCGCCCGTTCCCCGATCAGATCGCCAGCACCTACAGCGCACGGGTCGCCGGCGAGGTCGGGATCACGGTGCTCGACGCCACCGAGTGCTGGCTGTACCAGCACGGTCTGCGCCACATGGGCGAGATCGAGCTGGCCCGGGGGCTGGTCGGTCTCGGCGGCATGACGAGCTGACGGACGGCTCCTGGCCGGCCTCGTTGCTCAGATGAGATCCGGATCGGCCATGACCTCCACCAAGGACGGACCGCGGTGGGCGAGGGCGCGGCCGAGGGCGTCGTCGAGCTCGGCCCGTGCCTCGACACGGATGCCGAGGGCGCCGCAGCCGTTCGCGTACCCGGCGAAGTCCGGGTTGTGGAGCGACGTCTGCCAGACCTCGAGCTGACCGGCCCGTTGCTCCTTCGTGATCTTGCCCAGCATGGAGTTGTTCAGGAGCACGTGGGCGATCGGCATGCCGTACTTCACCGCCGTCGTGAGCTCGGCCATGTACTGCCCGAAGCCGCCGTCGCCGGTCACCGCGATGATGGGCCGCTCGGGCGCCGCTGCCCAGGCGCCCATGGCGGCGGGATAGCCGAACCCGATCGACCCGAGGTAGCCGGACATGAGGACGGACTGGCGGTCGCACTCGAAGTAGCGCCCGAGGAGTAGGTGTTGTTGCCGACATCGACGGCGATGACGGCGTCGGCCGGCGCCAGTCGTGTGAGGGCGTCGACACGGCCGCGGATCCGATGCCTCCCGAACGGTCGTCGTGGAGGCGCCGCTCCTTCTCGGCCCGCCAGATCGACCAACGCTCGGCCACGTCCTCGCGCTGATCGACCCGATCGGGCTGGTCGGGAAGTCGGGCGAGAAGTCGCTGCGCCGTCACGCCCACGTGCCCCAGGACGGGAACGGTGACCGGGTGGAAGCGGCCGATCGCCATCGGGTCGAAGTCGACCTGGATGGTGGGCTTGTAGTCGGCGATGCCTGTGTGGTTCGAGAACGAGGCGCCGAACACGACGAGCAGATCGGACTCGTTCATGAGCCAGCTGGCGACGGGCGTGCCGCTCCGGCCCAGCACGCCGGCTCCGAGCGGGTGACGATCGGAGACCTGCCCCTTGGCCTTGAAGGTCGTCAGCACCGGCGCGTCCAAGGCCTCGGCCAGCGCCATGACGTCGTCCATGTCGAAGCGGGCACCGTGGCCCACCACGACGACGGGGCGTCGAGCACCCGCCAGGAGATCGCAGGCCTGAGCGACCCGCAGCTCTGGAGGGGCAACCTCGCGATCCGCGATCCGCCCGGTCGGCCCCGGCGCCGGTGACGAGCCGACTCGTTCGACCTGCACCTCGTCGGGGATGACCAGGTGGGCCACCTGGCGCTCGACGACGGCATGCTTCAGGGCCAGGCTCATGAGCTCCGCATGATCGGAGCCGGACTGGACGGTGCGGGAGTAGCCGGCCACGTCGGCAAAGGCGGCGGTGAGGTCGAGATCCTGGAAGGCGCCCCGACCGAGGACCCTGGAGGGGACCTGCCCGGAGATGGCCAGGACGGGGGATCGATCGACCTTGGCGTCGTAGAGGCCGGTGAGGAGGTTGGTGGAGCCTGGGCCCGCGATGGCGAAGCAGGCGGCCGGGCGTCCGGTGAGCTTGCCGAAGGCGGAGGCGGCGAACGACGCAGCGCCCTCATGGCGAATGCCGATGTAGGTGAGGCTCCCGGCCGCCTCCTGGCGGCGCATGGCGTCGGCGAACCCGAGGTTCGAGTGGCCGACCATCCCAAACACGTGGGTGACGCCCCACGCGACCATGGTCTCGACCATGAGGTCGGCGACCGTCCGCTCGTGGGCCGGTGCATCTTCGACCAGCACGTAGACGCCGCCGTCGCGGACCTCCACCGGGAAGCTGGCGGGTGCGTCGGAGAACCCGGCGGGTGGGGTGCCGTCGAGGGGGTCGTAGTCGTAGCCGTGCCAGGGGCAGCGCAGCCAGCCGCCCTCGATCGAGCCTTCCCCGAGCGGTCCGCCCTGGTGAGGGCATCGGTTGTCGAGGGCGCCATGGCGACCGCCGCAGCGGGTGAGGGCGAGGGTCCGGTGCCCCGCCTGAACCGTGGTCACCCGGCCCTCGGCGAGATCCTCCGCCCCGGCGACCCGATGCCACCGGGCCGGTGGATCGGGGACGTTCGGGCCGCGGTCGGCTCCGGGCTGGGGATCGTTGGCCATGCCCCATCCTCTCAGGACGGGCCGGCTGTCGGTCGGTCAGGTCAGGCCGAGGGTGGTGATGGCGACGATGAGGGTCAGCGCTCCGACGAGGTCGACCGTCGAGCTCACCATGGGGATGCCGTAGGTGTCGGGGTCGATGCCTAGGCGGACGGTGGCGATGGTGCCGTAGTAGGCGATGGCGAGGACCACGAGCATGGCCACCAGACCTCCGAGGAGCGATGCGGCCACGAGCTCGACGAGCCCCGGCGAGGCCTCGCCGAGCAGCCCGGCCACGTAGTGGGCGCCGATGCCGTTGACCACGAACACGGGGACGCTGAGCCCGGACACGAACCAGAGGTGCCGTCGAGCGGCGCGGGACGGGACCGTCGTCGGCGGGACGAGACCGAGGAGGAGCTGACTCGACAGCCGCCCCGACAGGATCCCGCCCAGGGCACCGGCGCTCGACAGGTGGGCGGGGACGAGGATGAGCAGGGCCGGCAGGGCCGCAAACGTGTCGAGCCGGCGCTCCAGGGCGACTCCGGCCAGGCTGCTGACGAGGCCGGCCGCCACCAGCACGGGGATGGACGACCGGACGATGCGCCGCACCTGGGGGAGCGTGGAGCGGGCGCCAGCCACCACCGCGAGCAACGCTCCGGCGGCGAGGACCCACCCGAGGCCGGAGGTGACGAGTCCGAGGCCGAGCAGCCCGGTGGCGAGGTAGAGGGCGGGGAGCGTGAGCACGTCGCCGAGCGTGGACACCAGCGGAGCGGTGACGTTGTCGAGGTCCCAGCCGAACCGCACGGCGCCGGCGGCCAGGCCGAGGGTGGCGGCCAGCACGGGCAACGACGCGAGGGCTCCACCGCCCACCGAGAGCACGGCCAGGTCGGCCAGTCCGATGGTAGGCCCGAGGCCGAGGCCCACCGAGACGAGAGCGGCGATGAGCACCAGCACCATGGACATGCCGAGCGTGAGCGCCGCAGCGGCCAGGACGTTCTGGCCGAGGACGGTCGACCGTCGCAGGCGGAGCTGCAGCTCGCCGGCGTGCAGCGAGGTCGATACCCGGTTGCCCAACGAGCCGAACACGTTGCCGCGCAGCCCGATGGCGGCCGGGACCAGCACGAGCAGGCCCGGCCGGCGCGCGAAGGTGGCGGTCAAGGACCCCAGCACCGCTCCAGCCACGAGGCTGGTGGAGGAGTTCAGCGCGAGGGCGACGAGCCCCTGCCGGGCGTCGGGGCCGGGCACGAGGCGGCGGGCCATGGAGGCCGTCCGCTCGGGGTCGTGGTCGGGCTGGGCACGGCGGGCACGCTACCCGGACCTCAGCGCCGCTCCGCTACTCGACCTCGATGAAGATGCACTCCCCGGGGCACTCCTCGGCCGACTCGATGGTGGCCTCCAGCTGACCCTCGGGGATCGGGGCGATGCCCTCGGCGCCACCGGGATCGGAGAGGACCTTGTCGCCGTCCTTCACGTAGGCGAGGCCGTCGTCGAGGAGGGTGAACACCGTCGGCGCGATCTCCTCGCAGAGGCCGTCTCCGGTGCAGAGATCCTGGTCGATCCAGACCTTCATGATGCAGCTACCTCTGTGGTCGTCGGGGTTGGCTCAGCCTAACGCAGCCAGTGATAAACCCGGCAACCACCGGGGGAATCACGGGTGGCACCAGCAGGGGCCGCGTGTAGGGTCCGCGCACGTGTCCTTCTGAGGGAGGTGGTCCCCGTCAGCGAGTCCGACGAACGGTCCCAGGCCCTGGCCGAGCTGGCCGAGCTGCATGAGCACGCGCGGTCCCTCGAGGAGGAGGTGCTGTCGCTGCGGCGGCGCGTCCAAGACGCCCCGAAGCGGGTGCGGACGCTCGAGGAGCGGCTGTTGGAGACCAAAGGCCAGCTCTCCCAGGCCGTCTCGCAGAACGAGAAGCTGACCTACACCCTGCGGGAGGCACGCGACCACATCGCCGCGCTGCGCGAAGAGGTCGACAAGCTCACCCAGCCACCGTCGGCCTACGGCACCCTCATGGGCTACAACGACGACGGCACCGTGGATGTCTTCACGGGCGGCCGCAAGGTGCGGGTGGCGGTGCACCCCGAGCTAGGTGACGAGGTGATCGAGCGCGGCTCCGAGGTGGTGCTCAACGAGTCGCTCAACGTGGTGCTGTCGCGCCGGGCGGACATGACCGGCGAGGTCGTGACCTTCAAGGAGCGCCTCGACGGCAACCGCGTGCTGATCGTGGGCCGGGCCGACGAGGAGCGGGTGGTGGAGCTGCTCGACGAGCTGCGGGACATCAAGCTCCGCAACGGCGACACCGTGCTGCTCGACCCCCGCTCGGGTCTCGTGCTCGAGAAGCTGCCCCGCCCGGAGGTGGAGGACCTCGCCCTCGAGGAGGTGCCCGACATCGGCTACGAGGACATCGGCGGGCTCGACGACCAGATCGAGATGATCGCCGATGCCGTCGAGCTGCCGTTCCTGCATCAGGACCTCTTTGCCGAGCACCAGCTCCCGGCCCCCAAGGGCATCCTCCTGTACGGCCCTCCCGGCTGCGGCAAGACGCTCATCGCCAAGGCGGTGGCCAACAGCCTGGCCAAGAAGGTGGCGGCCGCCTCGGGCAGCGACACGGCCAAGTCTTACTTCTTCAACATCAAGGGCCCTGAGCTCCTCAACAAGTACGTCGGGGAGACGGAGCGTCAGATCCGCCTGGTCTTCCAGCGGGCCCGGGAGAAGTCCGAGGAGGGCTGGCCGGTCATCGTGTTCTTCGACGAGATGGACTCGATGTTCCGCACCCGCGGCACCGGGATCAGCTCGGACATGGAGAGCACGATCGTGCCTCAGCTCCTGGTGGAGATCGACGGCGTCGAGGCGCTGAAGAACGTCATCATCATCGGCGCTTCCAACCGGGAGGACCTGATCGACCCCGCCATCCTGCGCCCGGGCCGGCTCGACGTGAAGATCAAGATCGAGCGCCCGACGGAGATGGCGGCGGCGCAGATCTTCGCCCGCTACCTCACGCCCGACCTGCCCCTCGACCCGGACAGCGTGGCCGACCTCGGCGGCGGCGACCCGGCCAAGGCGGTGCAGTCGATGATCGAGACCACGGCCGCCGAGATGTACCGCACCGACGAGGCCAACCAGTTCCTCGAGGTGACGTACCAGAACGGCGACAAGGAGATCATGTACTTCAAGGACTTCTCGTCCGGAGCCATGATCGAGAACATCGTGCGTCGGGCCAAGAAGCTCGCCATCAAGCGCCTCCTCGGTGGCGGGACGAAGGGCATCCAGGTGGCCGACCTCATCGAGTCGATCCATCAGGAGTACAAGGAGCACGAAGACCTTCCGAACACCACCAACCCGGACGACTGGGCCAAGATCTCCGGCAAGAAGGGCGAGCGCATCGTCTACGTGCGCACCATCGTGCAGCACGACGAAGACGAGACGCCCCAGGGCGGGCGCTCCATCGAGCGGGTGGCGACCGGTCAGTACCTCTAGCTCCCTGCGGGAACCGGATCGGGCGACCTTCGTCGACCTGAACCGGACGCGCCTGCGCCTTTGGCACTGGGGCGACCCCCTCGCGCCGCCGGTCCTGTTCCTCCACGGCGCCTACGACCACGGTCGCATGTTCGACGACCTGGCGCCTCGGGTGGCGGCTCTGGGCTACCACGCGGTGGCCGCCGACCTCCGCGGTCACGGCGACAGCGGTCCGCTCGACACGGGCTTCGCCTGGGCGCTCCTCCACCTCGACATCGCGCTGCTCGCCCGGCACCTCGGCGGATCGGTCGGCATCGTGGCGCACAGCTTCGGGGGCGGCCAGGCCGGCGGCGTGGCAGGGGCGTTCCCCGAGCTCGTCCGGTGGATCGTGAACATCGACGGGGTCGGCCCACCGCCCGAGGCCATGCGACCGCCCGACGACATCCCCGCTGCGATCCAGCGCTCCTTCGAGGCGACCGATCGCGCCCAGCTCGGCACCCGTCGTCCGTGGGCATCGATCGAGGAGATGGCGGAGCGACGAGGCCGGAACAACCCCCGGCTGCCGCCCGAGCTCACCCTGCACCTTGCGCGCCACGGGGCGCGGCCAGCGGACGACGGCGAGGGCTGGGTGTGGAAGGCGGACCCGATGTTCGGCGTGGGCATCCCCAGCGAGTTCAACGAGGCGATGCTCCACGCCGAGATCGCCTCGGTCACCTGTCCGGTGCTCGTGCTCACGGGTACCGAGCCTGACACGTGGCGGGAGCTGAGCGACGAGCAGCTGGCCGAGCGCGTGGGCTGGTTCCCCGACGCTCGACACGTGGTCGTCCCCGGCACGGGGCACTACGTCCACATCGAGGACCCGAAGGCGGTGATCGGCCACGTGCAGCAGTTCCTGGCTGAGGTCGGCCCATGAGCGACACCATCGTGCTCCACGACCTGGGCGACCCGGACGGCGGCGAAGCATGGCGCGCGGCGATCGCGGCGACGGCCGGCTGCGACGGCTGGCTGGCGCCCGATCTGCCCGGTCACGGCACCACCCCGGCACCGCGCAACGGTGCTTACGACCCGATGGCGGTGGTAACCCTCGCACGCCGCTCAGTGGGTGAGGGCAGCCTCGTGGTGGGAGTGGGCCAGAACGCCCAGGCTGCCCTCGTCCTGGCTGCCGGTGGTGGGTGCAGTCGGGTGGCGCTCGTGGACGGGCTGCACGGCCCCTTTGACGACGGGGCCGCGGCGGTGGCTCGCATGTACGCCGAGCTGCGAGCCATCGCGGGTGATCCCGACGCCGTGGGTCCATCGCCGGCGGCCGGCCTCGATCGGCGCGCGACCTATGGGTACGGGGTACACGTGTCGGCCGCGTTCCTCCAGCGGTTCTGGGGTGCGGTCACGGTGCCGGTGCTCGCCGTCGAGACCTCCGCATCGCGGACGCCGTCAGAGGCCCGGAACGAACGGCTCGCCTGGCTCGGCGGCTCCACCACGTCCGTGGTCATCGACAGCATCTCGCCAGTCGCCGTCCTCGCCGAGGTCGCGGTCTGGGCGACCTGAGCCCCGACTGCGCTGCGGATGGCCGGCCGTGAGCGGGCGGTAGGGTCGAGCCGTGGCGATCCACAAGGTCCTCGGGATCGAGACCGAGTACGGGATCATCGTCCGTGGCGGTGATTCGAACCCGATCGCGGCGTCGTCGGTGCTCATCAACGCCTACGTGCAGGAGCTGGCCCGGGCCGGGGCGGCCACCGGTGCCACCCAGGTCGGATGGGACTTCGAGGACGAGCATCCTGGCAACGACGCTCGCGGGTTCAGCGCCGAGGGGTCGATGCCCCCGGACATCGAGACCCACCTCGTGAACGCGGTGCTCACCAACGGGGCCCGCTACTACGTCGACCACGCCCACCCCGAGCTGTCCACGCCTGAGTGCGCCGACCCCCGCTCCATCGTGGTGTTCGACCGGGCCGCCGAGCTGATCCTCCAGCGGTCCATGGTGGCAGCCACGGCGCTGCTGCCGCCCGGCCAGGAGATCGTCGTCTACAAGAACAACTCAGACCGCAAGGGCAACAGCTACGGCACCCACGAGAACTACCTGATGGATCGCTCGGTGCCGTTCTCCAAGATCGTTGCCCACGTGATGCCGCACTTCATCACGCGTCAGATCTTCACCGGGGCCGGCAAGGTCGGCACCGAGGCGTCCGGCCTCAACAGCGCTGACGTGCCCTACCAGCTCACCCAGCGAGCCGACTTCTTCGAGGAGGAGGTCGGGCTCGAGACGACCCTCAAGCGCCCCATCGTCAACACCCGCGATGAACCGCACGCCGACGCGCAGAAGTACCGGCGACTGCACGTCATCGTCGGGGACGCCAACCTCTCCGAGGTGGCCACCTTCCTGAAGGTCGGCACCACCGCCTTGGTCCTGGCGATGATCGAAGACGACTGGCTCACCCGGAACCTGCTGCCAGCCCGGCCAGTGCAGGCGCTCCGAGAGGTCTCCTATGACATGACGCTGGCGCAGCCCATCGAGATGGCCGACGGCTCCTCGATGACGGCGCTGGAGGCGCAGTGGGAGCTCTTCGACCGGGCCCGCAAGTTCGCCGAGGAGAACGGGCTCGGGTGCATCGGCGGCGATGACGTGGGCCAAGAGGTGCTCCGCCGCTGGGAGGAAGCGCTGACGGGCCTCGAGACGGACCCGGCGTCGCTGGCCACGACGGTCGACTGGGTGGCCAAGCATCGGCTCCTCGATGCCTATCGGGAGCGCCACGGCCTCCGCTGGGACGACGCCCGCCTGGCCGCCATGGACCTGCAGTACCACGACCTCCGTCCGGAGAAGTCCCTCGCCGCTCGCGTCGGCCTCGAGCGCATCGTGTCGGACGTGGAGATGACCGCCGGCATGACGCAGCCCCCGCCTGACACCCGCGCCTACTTCCGAGGCCGCTGCCTGCAGCGCTGGCCGGAGAGCATCGTGGCCGCCAACTGGGACTCGCTCGTGTTCGACGTCGGTGGCGACCCGCTGCGCCGCGTGCCCATGATGGAACCGCTCCGTGGAACCCAGGCCCACGTGGGTAGCCTCATCGATGGCTGCGACACCGCCGCCGATCTCCTCCAGAAGCTCGGGCAATAGGACGAGGAACCACCATGGCCGAACGTGAGCAGAAGAAGAAGCAAGCGCCGACCAAGTCCGACGACGCTGTCGTCGAGGACGTCCCCGCCAAGTCCGAATCCGGCGAGAAGATCAAGGGCGAGCTCGACGATCTCCTGGACGAGATCGACGAGGTCCTAGAGTCGAACGCAGAAGATTTTGTGAAATCGTACGTCCAGAAAGGCGGCGAGTGACCACTCTCCGTCACCCGGAGTGAGTGTCATACGCCTTCCGTAGCATCTCGTCGAGGAGGTGCGACGTGACCCAGTCCAAGACCGGGACCACGTGCGGCGAGACGAAGCCGTTGACCGACTAGGTCGGGTCGCTAGCCTCCGACTCGTATGACGTTGCCTTCCTTCTCTGGTTCGGATGATCCTGGGCCCTCCTTTGCTGAGCTGCTGCAGCGGACCCGGCCGGCGGTTGCGCTCCCGGATCGGCCGCACGACCTCGCCTTCACGCATGGCACGACCGTCCTGGGAGTGCGGTACGTCGATGGGGTGGTGATGGCGGGGGACCGGCGGGCGACGTCGGGGAACCTGATCGCCCACAAGACCATGGAGAAGGTGTTCCCGGCCGACCGCTTCAGCGGGGTGGCCATCGCCGGCGCGGCGGGGCCGGCCATCGAGATGGTGAAGCTGTTCCAGCTCCAGCTCGAGCACTACGAGAAGGTGGAGGGCACGGTCCTCAGCCTGGAGGGCAAGGCCAACCAGCTCGGCCAGATGGTGCGCAGCAACCTGCCCGCCGCCATGCAGGGCCTGGCCGTCGTCCCGCTGTTCGCCGGGTTCGACCTGCGCCGCCAGCAGGGCCGGCTGTTCGAGTACGACGTCACCGGCGGGCGCTACGAGGAGCAGGAGCACGTGGCCTCCGGGTCCGGCAGCCTGCACGCGGGCCCCGTCGTGAAGCTCGGCTTCCGAGACGGGCTCACCCGTGAGGAAGCCATCCACCTCGTCGTGCACGCCCTGTACCGCGCCGCCGAGGAGGACTCCGCCACCGGCGGGCCGGATCTCATCCGCGGCATCTTCCCGGTGGTCGCCACCATCTCCGCCGGCGGATACGAGCGGGTGGACGACGCCGAGCTCCGCGCCAGCGTCGAGGCCATCATCGCGGGAGGTGCATCCGCATGACGATGCCGTTCTACGTCGCCCCCGAGCAGGTGATGAAGGATCGGGCCGACTACGCCCGCAAGGGCATCGCCCGGGGCCGCAGCGCGGTGGCCGTCCTCTACACCGACGGCATCCTCGTCGCAGCGGAGAACAGCTCGGCCACGCTGCACAAGGTGAGCGAGATCTACGACCGCATCGCCTTCGCCGGCGTCGGCAAGTACAACGAGTTCGACCAGCTCCGCATCGCCGGTGTGCGCCATGCCGATCTCAAGGGCTTCAGCTACAGCCGTGAGGACGTCGACGCCCGCAGCCTGGCCAACGCCTACGCCCAGATGCTGGGCCAGATCTTCACCCACGAGATGAAGCCGATGGAGGTGGAGATCCTCGTGGCCGAGGTGGGCCTGGATGCCTCTCAGGACCAGGTGTTCCACATCCTCTATGACGGCAGCGTCGTCGACGAGGACACCTACAGCGTGATCGGCGGTGACCCCGAGGCCATCGGCGCCCGCCTCGAGGCCGCCTTCCAGCCGGGCATGGACCTCACCGGTGCGATGGGGGCCGCGGTGACGGCGCTGGCCGGGCCGGATCGCACGCTCACACCGGACGACCTCGAGGTGGCGGTGCTCTGTCGCACCATCGAGCGGCGGGCCTTCCGTCGCATCGAGGGCGACGAGCTGGTGGCACTCCTGCCCGCCTGACCCCCGATAGGTTGCTCCGCATGGAGCGCCGGATCTTCGGACTCGAGAACGAGTACGGGGTCACGTGCACGCTTCGGGGCCAGCGCCGGCTCAGCCCCGACGAGGTGGCCCGGTACCTCTTCCGCCGGGTGGTGTCGTGGGGACGCAGCAGCAACGTCTTCCTCGCCAACGGCGCCCGCCTCTACCTCGACGTCGGCTCCCACCCGGAGTACGCCACCCCCGAGTGCGACTCGGTGCTCGACCTCGTCACCCACGACAAGGCGGGGGAGCGCATCCTCGAGCAGCTGCTCGGATCCGCGGAGCAGCGCCTTCGGGAGGAGGGCATTCGCGGCGTCATCTACCTCTTCAAGAACAACACCGACTCGGCTGGCAACAGCTACGGCTGCCACGAGAACTACCTCACCTCGCGCCGGGACGACTTCGGTCACTACGCCGAGGTCCTCATCCCGTTCTTCGTCTCGCGCCAGATCTACTCCGGTGCCGGCAAGGTGCTGCAGACGGCGAGGGGCGCCATGTTCTGCATCTCGCAGCGCGCCGAGCACATCTGGGAGGGCGTCAGCTCCGCGACCACCCGCAGCCGCCCGATCATCAACACGCGTGACGAGCCCCACGCCGACGCCGAGCGGTACCGCCGCCTCCACGTCATCGTCGGCGACTCGAACATGAGCGAGTACGCCACCTTCTTGAAGGTGGGGGCCACCTCGATCCTGCTCCGCATGCTGGAGGACCCCAGCCAGGTCCTGCGCGACCTCACCCTCGAGAACCCCATCCGGGCCATCCGCGAGATCAGCCACGACACCACCTGTCGCCGCAAGGTCCGCCTGGCCAACGGGCGGGAGCTCTCGGCCCTCGACATCCAGAGCGAGTACCTGGCCAAGGCCATGAAGTACGCCGAGACCAAGGACCTCTCGCCGCAGGAGAAGCAGGCGCTCAACATGTGGGAGCACTGCGTGACCACCATCGAGCGCGACCCGATGGACCTCGACCGCGAGTGCGACTGGGTGATCAAGCACAAGCTCATCGAGGGCTACCGGGCCAAGCACGACCTGCCGCTCACCCACCCCAAGGTGGCCCTGATCGACCTGCAGTACCACGACATCAGCCGCCAACGCGGCCTCTTCTACAAGATTCAGGACGCCGGGCTCGTGGAGCGCACCTGCACCGACGCCGCCATCGACGAAGCCGTCGAGACCCCTCCGCAGACCACCCGGGCTCGCCTCCGCGGGGAGTTCATCCGCAAGGCCAAGGAGCGCAAGCGCGACTACACGGTGGACTGGGTGCACCTGAAGCTGAACGATCAGGCCCAGCGGACGGTGCTTTGCAAGGACCCGTTCAAGTCGCGCGACGAGCGGGTCGAGAAGCTCATCGCCTCGCTGTAGTGCCGACCTTTCGCACCGGGACGGTGACCGAGCTCCTGGAGGAGCGTCCGGGCCTGCAACGAGTCGCCACCGACCTCGGGCGCGCCTACGCCCTCACCCAGCTCACCGGTCCGGTGGCGGTGGGGGACCGCGTGGTGGTCAACACCACTGCCGTCGAGCTCGGCCTCGGCACCGGTGGCTGGCACGTCGTGCACTGGAACATGGCCCGGGAGGTGTTCGACGAACCCGGTCCCGGGCACATCATGAAGCTTCGGTACACGAGCCTGCAGGTCGATGCCGGCTCCAGCGAGGAGCACACCCCCGGCACCGAGACCGACCTGGGCGGCATGCCCGTGGTGGTGGGCAGCCTCCACAGCCAGGTGCCGGGGGTGGCGGTGGCCATCCGGGCGCTCGTCCCGACCGCTCGCATCGCCTACGTCATGACCGACGGTGCCGCCTTGCCCATCGTCATCTCCGATCTGGTCGACGCCATGACCCGGGTGGGGCTCGTGGATGCCACCATCACCGCAGGCCACGCCTTCGGCGGTGACCTGGAGGCGGTCTCGGTGCCGTCGGCGCTGGCGCTGGCCCGCCACGTCTTGCATGCCGATGTCGCCATCGTGGCAATGGGCCCGGGGGTCGTGGGTACGTCGTCCCCCCTGGGCACCACGGCCCTCGAGGTGGCCGCCGTGCTCGACGCCGCTGCCGCCCTCGAAGGACGGCCGATCGCCGTGCTGCGCATGTCGGACGGTGACCCCCGGCCGCGCCATCAGGGCGTGAGCCACCACTCTCGAACGGCCCTCGACCTCACCCGGTCCGCCGTCCTCGTCGCCTCCCCGGAAGACGGCGCCTTCGCTCACGATCGGCACGACGTGCGCAGGGTCGAGGGGCCCGCGGTGCCGGCCCTGCTGGACGACCTCGGTCTGCACGTCACGACGATGGGGCGCGGCCCGGCCGAGGACCCGCTCTTCTTCCGGTCCACCGCGTCGGCCGGGGCGTTGGCCGCCTCGCTGCTCTAGGTAGGGTGCGCGCGTGTCGGGTCAGAAGCTGGAGCGCCTCCTCAACCTGACGGCGCTGCTCCTCGACGCTCGCCGGCCGCTCACCGCCGAGCAGATCCAACGGCAGCTCGACTACCCCGAGGACCGGCCGGCGTTCCGTCGAGCCTTCGAGCGGGACAAGGACGAGCTGCGCACGATGGGCATCCCGCTGCGGGTGGAGAAGGTTCCGGGCATCCTCCCCGAAGTCGACGGCTACCGGATCCCGCGCGAGGAGTATGCCCTGCGCGACCCCGGTCTCACGACCGACGAGCTCGGCGCCCTCTACCTGGCGGCCTCGGCGGTGCAGGTCGAAGGCCTCCCCTCCACGGAGGGCCTGCTCAAGCTGGGGGGGCTCGTCACCGAGGGAGGCCGCGACCTCGGCGTCCAAGTCGCCCCGCTGCCCGCCGACCCGAACCTGGCCCGGCTGTTCGGGGCGGTGGCCAGCCGCACCCCAGTTCGCCTCCGGTATCACGACGAGGACCGCACCATCGACCCCTACCGCCTCGAGTTCCAGCGCGGCCGTTGGTACCTGACGGGCTATGACCACCTGCGAGACGAGGAGCGCAACTACCGGCTCGAGCGGATCGACGGCGACGTAGAGCTCACCGATGCGCCCGCCTTCGTGCCGCCGGCCACCACCGTGCCCGGGCGAGCCCGCGGCGCATGGGAGCTCGGTGGCGAGGAACCCGTGCGGGCCCGGGTCCGGATCGACGGTCCCCAGGTCGGCTGGGCGGTGCAGCACCTCGGCCCAGATCTCGTGGTGGACGAGCTGAACGACGGCTCCGTGGTCGTGGAGCTGCCCGTCACCAATCGGGCCGCCTTCCGCTCGTTCGTCCTGTCCTTCCTAGAGCACGCCGAGGTGCTCGAGCCCGCCGAGCTGCGCGACGACCTGATCGCGTGGCTGTCGTGAGCCCCGGCGGCTCCGCCGCCCGCCTCCAGCGTCTCCTTGCCATGGTGCCGTGGATCGCCGGTCAGGACGGACCGACCCTGGAGGAGGTGCGAGCCCGCTTCGGCGTCTCCGCCAGGGAGCTGGCTGCGGATCTGGAGGTGATGTGGCTGGTCGGGCTCCCGCCCTACACCCCCGACGCCCTCATCGACGTGGTGCAGGAGGGAGATCGCGTCTGGATCCACTTTGCCGACGTCTTCGACGCTCCCCAGCGCCTCACCCCCGACCAAGCCGTCGCCCTCCTGACCGCCGGCGCCTCCGTGCTGGCCCTGCCGGGTGCCGACGACGGCGGAGCCCTCGCGCGCGGCGTGGCCAAGCTGGCGACCGTCCTGGGCGTGGATGCCGATCAGGTCCTCGACGTCGACCTGGGCGCAGGCGCCTCCTACGTGATCGATGTGCTCCGCACGGCCGTGGCGGACCATCGACGGGTGCACCTCGACTACTACTCCTACGGGCGCGACGCCCGCACCGAGCGAGACGTGGATCCGTACCTGGTGCACGCAGAGGACGGCAGCCTCTACCTCCTCGGCCACTGCCATCAGGCGGGCGGAGAGCGACGGTTCCGGGTGGACCGGATCGCCTCCGCCTCCTTGCTGGACCCCCGCTTCGAGCCGCCGTCCCGTCCGGGCGCCGACGGTGTCTTCCAGCCCGATGATGACGACCCGCG
>JBDSUN010000116.1:0-11026 GCA_039927735.1 Acidimicrobiales bacterium
CCCTAGCTGGATCGGGCGCCGGCCTGCTTGCGCTCGAGCTCGTTCAGACCGCCCCAGATCCCGTGGGGCTCGCGGATCTGGATGGCGTAGCTCAGGCAGGGCTGACGCACGGAGCAGGTGGTGCAGATGGCCTTGGCCCGGTGCTCCCGCTCCAACTTCTCGTCCTTGCGCTCGAAGTGGGAGGGCGGGAAGAACACCTCGGCCTGCGGCCCTCGGCACGCGGCCTTCATCTGCCAGGCCTCGTCGACACGCTGTGCGCTCACGTGGCATCCCCCTTTCGGCGGCGACCCTACAGGCGCCTGTTCAGCCGATACAAGGGTCAAACATACGCGAGCACAGCGCGCAAGATCGCGAACTCTCCCAGGTCAGAGGCCTGGCTCAGCGCCGATCGCGGCGCTCCGAGACGCCGCCGTCCAGCGGCTCGACCTCGAGCAGCAGACCATCGATCGCCGTCACCCGGACGGCCTGGGATGGCTCGATCGGGGTGGCCCGGTTGGTGCGAGCCCGCCACGGGGCGTCGCGCACCAGCACGACGCCATCCGGCGCCACACGCCCCACGGACGTGCCCTCCTCGCCCACCATCCACTCCCGACCGATGGTCGGCGTCGAGAAGCGGGTGCGCACCATCCCGGGCATCCCGGCCACCATCGCCACGGCCATCCCGGCGATGGCCACCAGCAGGGTAATCCACGACAGCGACTGACCGTCGTAGAGCGTCACCGACCCGACCGCAAAGGCCACCGTGGCGATCCCGCTCCACACCCGTGGCACCCCGGTCTGCACGTCGATCCCGTAGCCCAGCAGGGCGAAGAGGATCAGCCCCACGCCCAGCGGGTTGGTGGGCAGGGCGGCCAGCCCGTAGCAGCCCAGCACGAGGGCGCCGGCGCCGACCAGACCGGCCACGCCGACGCCGGCGGTGAACAGCTCGAAGAGGATCAGGGCCAGGCCGATGACGAAGAGGAGGTACGCGACCGGCGGGCTCGACACCGTGTGCATGAGCTGACCGCCGAGCGGCAGCTGGGCGAAGCGCGCCTGGGTGATGGGTTGCCGGCCGCCGTCGATGACCTCGCTCTCCACGCCCTCGAGGTTCACGACGAACTGACCGATGACCGGCGTGGCGTTGTCGACCAGGCCGAGGTCGACGGCGTCGCCGGCGCTCACCTTGTCGCCCACCGCGGCGTCCGCACCGAGGGTGCCGTCGCCCAGCAGGGTGCGGGTGATCTCGACCCGGCTCCCGGGCGCCACGCCGACCACCCGGGCCACTGCCAGCAGCGCCGTCGCTCCACCGCTGGCCTGGCTGCCGGACGGGCCCACCCAGACGTCGACGGGCACCTCGGCATCGCGGATGAGCGCCACCAGGTCGTCGAGGCGGTCGTCGGCCACCACGGCCCCGCCGCTGTTGAGCTGCAGGACCAAGGCGATGGCGCCTTCGTCCGCGGCCTCGTCGATCTGCGTCTCCACGAAGTCGACCAGCACCTTGTCGAGCAGGCCGCTGACCTCGATGACCGCCACGTAGCCGTCGTCGCGGCTGCCTTGTGCGGGGCCGGCGCCGACCGAGGAGCCCGTGAGCAGCAGGAGCATGCCCAGGAGTGCGAGGACCAGACCGGCCCTGGGTAGCGTCGTCGACCGTGGACCCGGCCCGCTTCTTCGCAGCATCTCGGCTGCTCATCGTGGCCGGGAAGGGCGGCGTGGGCAAAACGGTCGTCACCGCCACCCTCGCTCGGGCGGCGGCGAAGGCCGGCCTGTCCACCCTGGTCATCGAGGTTGAGGGCAAGTCCGGGCTGGCCACCATGTTCGGCCAGTCCGCCCTCGACTACGACGAGACGGTGCTCTCCGCCGGTGGAGGGCGAGCCGGCGAAGGGGAGGTAAGGGCCCGGACCCTCACCCCCGACGAGGCGCTGCTCGACTACCTGCGCGACCACGGGCTGTCTCGGATCTCGAAGCGGCTGGTGTCGTCCGGCGCCCTGGACGTGGTGGCCACGGCGGCTCCGGGCATCAAGGACATCCTCGTGCTCGGAAAGGTGAAGCAGCTGGAGCGCGCGGCGGACACCGACCTGCTGGTGCTCGATGCGCCAGCCGCCGGCCACGCCATCACCTTCCTGCAGGCGGCCCGGGTGCTGCTCGACACCGTGCGGGTCGGCCCGATCAACGCCCAGGCGCGTGACGTGATGGAGATGCTCACCGACCACGCGCGCTGCCGGGTCGTGCTCGTCACGTTGCCCGAGGAGACGCCCGTCAACGAGCTCGTTGACACCGCCTTCAACCTGGAGGACCGGGTGGGCGTGGGGCTCGGCCCGGTGATCGTCAACGGCCTCTACGACGACCACCCCGGTCTGCACGCCAAGCCCTCGGCCGCCGCCGATGCGGCCGGCACCACGCTGCGCAAGGGAGAGGCCAAGGCCCTAGCCGATGCGGCGACCTTCCGCACCGACCGGATGGCGCTCCAGGTCGAGCAGACCGGGCGGCTGGCCGACCGCCTGCCGCTGGCGCAGATCCGGCTGCCGTTCGTGTTCACGACCGAGGTCGGCCCTGCGGAGCTCGAGCTGTTGGCCGACCGTCTCCTGGCCGAGGTCGATGCCCTCCCGGAGGTGGTGTGAGTGGCGCTGGAGCCCGGTCCATCGCTGCGCCAGCTCTTGGACGAGCGGCGCATCATCGTGTGCTGCGGATCGGGCGGGGTGGGCAAGACCACCACCGCCGCCGTGCTCGCCCTGGAGGCGGCCCGGTCGGGGCGCCGAGCCGTGGTCGTCACCATCGATCCCGCCAAGCGTCTGGCCGACGCCCTCGGCCTCGAGGGCCTCACGGGCACCCCGACCAAGATCGACGGCGACTGGTCAGGCGAGCTGTGGGCGCTGATGCTCGACACCAAGAGCACCTTCGACGATCTGGTGGCGGCCAACGCGTCCAGCCCTGAGCAAGGCCAGCGCATCCTCGAGAACCGCTTCTATCGCAACATCTCCGGCGCCCTGTCAGGGACGCAGGAGTACATGGCCATGGAGAAGCTCTACGAGCTCCACCAGCGCACCGACTTCGATCTGGTGGTGGTGGACACCCCTCCCACCCGCAACGCCCTGGACTTCATCGACGCCCCCCGCCGGCTGTCGCGGTTCCTCGACCACCGGCTGTTCCGCATGGTGACCTCGCCCGGTCGGGGCCTGGCCCGGGCCGTGAACGTGGCCGCCCAGACCTTTCTCCGCACGGTCGCCAAGGTGGTCGGCGCCGAGGTCATCGACGACGCCGTCGCCTTCTTCCCGGCCTTCGAGGGCATGGAAGAGGGGTTCAAGACCCGCGCCGACGCCGTGCTCCAGCTGCTGTCCGATGACGACACCGCCTTCGTGCTGGTGGCCTCGCCGCGCCGGGACACGATCGCCGAGGCGCAGTTCTTCGCTGGGAAGCTGGCCGAGGCCGACATCACGGTGCGTGCCCTCATCGTCAACCGCATGCACCCCACCTTCGGAGATGGGCTGGCGGAGGCGGCTCGGGCGCGGGCGGCGACCCTGGAGGGCACCGACCTCGGTGGGCTCTACCGCAACCTGGCCGAGTTCCAGCTGGTCGCCTCCCGAGAGGAGGAGCACCTCGCCGGCCTGGCCGACGCGGTGGCGCCCGCACCGGTGGTGCGGGTGCCCTTCTTGCCAACTGACGTCCACGACCTCGACGGGCTCACCGAGGTGGCCTCCCACCTCCTCTAGCGGCCGGGCTCAGGTGGCAGGGCGGGCGTCGGCCAGGGCTGCGGCGGCGTCCTCGACGCTCTCGGTGACCGACACGATGCGGTCGAACCCGGTGGTGTGGAGCAGGCGGGTGAGGGTTGGGCGGCTGCAGGCGACGGCGACGTCGCCTCCGGCCTCGCGCGCCCGCCGGATGCCGCCGATGAGGGCCCCCAGCCCGGCGGAGTCCATGAACGGCACTGCGGAGAGGTCGATGAGCACGTACTTCTTGCTGGCCAGGCCCCCCAGGGCCTCCCGGAACTGGTTCACCGTGTAGGCGTCGAGCTCACCCACGGGTCGGCACAGCGTGTAGTCGGTGGAGTCCTCCACCTCGATGTCGAGCACACGTCCTCCAAGGGGCGATGGTTCGGCGCCCGGCAAGGGTAGTCAGCCCGCCCGGCCTCCCGCCCCGGACGCGGCACTACCCTGTTCTGCATGACCGAGGTCCTGATCGCCACCGACGCCGACGCGGTGTTCGCTGAGGTGGAGGCGGCCCTGGTCGACGAGTCCACCACCATCGTGCGGGTCCGCCGCGGCCAGGAGGTGGCGGGCGCCGTGGCGGCATCCACGCCAGATCTGGTGGTGCTCGACATGCAGATCGGCAACATGGGCGGGATCGCGACCTGCATCGACCTCCGTCACGAATCAGGGGACGGACGCCTCCCTATGGTGCCGGTCCTGGTGCTGCTCGACCGCCAGGCCGACGTCTTCCTGGCTCGCCGCTCGGGAGCCGACGGGTGGATCGTCAAGCCCCTTGACGCCTTCTCGCTGCGGGCGGCCACCACCGCCATCCTGGCGGCCGAGCGCACCGTCGCCGTCGAGCAGGAGCTCGTCGGCGACGTCAACCCGGCCTAGTCGTGGCCTAGTCGCGGCCTAGTCGCCGGGATCACGCAGGGCTTGCGGCTTGCGTAAGGTGCGCTGGCCCACGGGCTTGGGGGCCGCCCGGAAGCGTGCGATAGCCTCACCGATCCACCACGGGTGGTGGCTCAGCTTGGCAGAGCGCTGCGTTCGGGACGCAGAGGTCGGGAGTTCAAATCTCCCCCACCCGACCACGGAAGCCGCAGGTCAGGAGCCTGCGGCTTCTTCCGTGTGGGAGGCCCGGTCTTCTTCATCCCGCGCCGATCCCGCGAGATCCCACGGTTCGCATCCATCCCGCGTCCAACCGCGCCACGTGGGCGACGTCCGGCTGCTCGATGCGGCCAGGGTCGAACAGGCGCCGATCGCCTCGGCCGCCGCGCGATCGGCCTCGTTGGTCGCCTTGGCGTAGATCTCCAGCGTCATGCGCACGTCGGCATGCCCGAGGCGGGTCTGGGCGGTGCGGATGTCGACGCCGCGGTCACGGCAAGCCGTCGTTGACAACGGTGGGGCGTGGGGCGACCTTGGGAGCGTGAGCCTGAACCCTTCTTCTGCGGCAGCACCTCTGCTGCGGCGTCTCATCGCTGACGGCATCGAATCCGGAGACGGCCGGCGCCTCACCGGTGACCTCGTGGAGGAGCTGCGTGATCGGGCGCTCGGCACGGGCGAGCGAAGCGCGTAGCAACCGGCGGCCTCCAAGGCTCTCCTTACTTTGGATCGAAGGTAAGGAGACCGGGATGGACGCAGCCGCGAAGGTGACGTCGAAGGGGCAGGTGACCGTTCCCAAGTCAGTGCGCGACGCACTCGGCATCACCGTGGGGGACGAGGTCGTCTTTCGTGTGGAGGGCAACCGGGCGGTTCTGGCTCGTACGCCCGACTTCCTCGAGCTGGCGGGAACGATCAGGGTGCCTGCCGCGAAGCGCAATGTGGCGTGGGACGACGTCCTCCGCCGCACGAGGGCTGCGCGAGCTGCGACGCGACGTTGAGCGCGTTCATCGACACGAACGTCCTGATTCGTCACCTCACTGGCGATCCGCCCGAGATGGCGGCACGAACTACCGCCTACCTCAGCCAGGAGCGGGAGCTGCTGCTCACCGACCTCGTGGCGGCGGAAACAGTGTACGTGCTGGAGTCGTTCTACGAAGCGCCCCGTGATGAGGTAGCGCTGGCCGTCCGTTCCCTGCTCGCGTTCGACTCGATCGTCTGCGTCGACCTTGCGCTGCTGCTGCGGGCCATCGAGGTGTACGAGACCGATCGAGTGGACTTTGCGGGGGCCCATCTCGTCGCCTGCGCCGAGAGCACCGGGGTCGGGCGCGTCGCCTCCTTCGACCGGTCCATCGACCGGGTGGACACGGTCGAGCGCGTCGAACCTCCGCCGGTCTGAGGTCGAACTCCATCCCGCGGGGATCCCGCGAGATCCCCCGGCTCGGTTCGATCCCGCGCCCATCCCGCGCCACGTGCGCGACGACCGGCCGCTCGAGCTGATCGGGATCGAACAGCCGCCCGATCACCTCGGACGCCGCCCGGTCGGACTCGTTGGTCGCCTTGGCGTAGACCTCGAGCGTCATGCGCACGTGATTTCCGGGGCCGTCAGAGGCCTGAGGAGCCTTCCGAGGCTTGCGACGAGGTCGTGCTCAGCCAACTGAGCGTTCCTGATCCGAGTACCGCCCAATCCCTCGGGACTAGGGCGCACCACTCGCGACCCGACCGAGCGGGCAGTCTGCCCCAATGCCCGCCTGCGTCCCTCTGGCAGGTATGCGCACGCTCAGCATCAGCGACAATAGTGAGCGCAGGTCTGGCGGCGCGACTCGGACATCAGCCGCCCTTAGGCGAGCAGCGGGGTGTAGTCCGCGGTTTGGTGGGACGGCGCGAAGAACCAGCACTCGAGCGCGTACCGGATGTCGGTCATCTCCGGGGCGAGGTAGGTGCGATGCAAGAACCGTTCATCGAAGAGGATGGCGTCGCCCGGCATGAACTCCGGCCGGATGGTCGGCGTCTCCACGGCCAGCTCCTCAACGAGCGTGTTGGCGACGGAGTGCACGATGAGGCGACCTTCGGCCGGGAGGACCGAGTCGAACCGTCGAGGGATCACCTCGAGCGACGGGGTCGGGAGGTCGCCGCCACACCTCGACAGCGCGACCCACACGTTCATGGTGCGCACCCCCTCGGACAGGAACGCGCCGTCCTGGTGCCAGGCCACGCGGTTGAAGACCGGCAGGGTGCGGCGAAGCGTCGACTTCTGCAGGGAGAAGAAGGGCCGCTCGCCGAAGTGACCCGCAATGATCTGGAGGACCCCCGCGTCGGCGAGATCGTCCAGGACGAACGCCGCCACTGCGGGCGAGTCGGCGAGCCAGGTTCCGCCCTGCTCGCTCCCGTTTTCCCGCAGCACAGGATCGAACGGTCGCGGGAACAACGGCATCGGTCGGAGCCAGCGTTCCGCGTCCGCCCTGGGTCGCGCCGGCGTCTGGGCCTCGCGGAGCTCGTGGATCTGGTCGATCGCAGTCCGGCACCGATCGACCGGCTCGGCGTCCAGGAGCCCGCGCACCAAGAGCGCTCCGTGATGTGCGACCGCGCCCCCCATAGTCTTCTCGTTGAGTAGTGACCGATCGATCTCCGGGATGCTGCCCTTCAGTTCGGGGAAAGGGTCCGCGTATGCCGGTGGCCACGGCGTACGCCCTCCGCCCGGCTCCCACCCCGCCGCCGCTCGCGCCCGGAGGTCGACGAGGCGGACCTCGAACTCTGCGCCCCGACGCTCGCGGTTCAGGACCGCCAGCACGTCGACGGCCTCCACCAGCTTCCCCGCGGCCTCGAGGTCGTCGATGACCGCAACTCGATCGCTCGGCACCGACGACCGAGGCAACCAACCCCGCTTGGACATCCCGGGCAGTCTGCCACTCGGTTGCCGCCCGTGTAGGTGGTCCGGACCCCGGTGGCGCCGTAGTGCTGCGTGGACGACCTCATCCTGAGGTTGAGGAACACGGATGCCTCGTCCGTCGGAGCGACGCAGTCCCCGGACGCTGGCTCGGGACCGTACGACACGCTCGCGTCGGGAACATCGCCCTCGAACTCGAACACGATGCGATCCACGCCCGTCTGACGTGCAACCCGAATGTCCGTCAGCAACGACCCGGAGGTCGACACGCAGTCCTTCGGCAACACCGAGAGGTTGAGCCCCTCTGGGCCGGTGCTAGTCCCAGCAGAGGCAGAACGGGTGGCCCACCGGGTCGAGATACACCCGGAACATGTCCCCGTCGACCTCGCCGGGCTGGACGTCGTGCCGGCGCGCTCCCAGCGCCATCACTGCCGGCTCCGCCACGTCGATGTCATCGACGGTCAGGTCGAGGTGAAACTGCTGCGGCCGCTCACCGGTGGGCCAGGTCGGCGGGGCGTAGTCGTCCGCCTGCTGGAAGGCGATGCGTCGCCCCGGCTCGGGCTCGAAGACGACCCAGTCGGGCTCGTCCCCGTCGTAGTCGAGCTCGCCGCCGATCAGCGACCGGTAGAACTCCGCCAGCGCCAGGGGGTCGGGGCAGTCGAGGACGACAGTCCGCAGGCGTGCGGGAGGTGTCATGGCGGGCTCCTGTGGCGGAAGGGACGGACGTGCAGTCTGACACCCACCACGGCCAGAAGCGCTCGCGCCGGGTGGCTCTCAGAGCGGCAGCACGCAGGACCGCCGCCGCCCCGGCGCACCGCGCGGGCGAACGACACCGCCGATGGCCGTCAGAAGAGGTGGCGATGGGTGTCGGACCAGTCGGCGAGCAAGTCGTCCTGCGCAATGGAGGCGGTGGTCGTCCATGGGGCGATGAGACCGCGCGCTTTGAGTATGCGGGTGTGCTCAGTGGTCTTGCGCTGGCGCGCGACTACAGCGTCGACGAGGCCGTCGGTCCTGATCCCGTAGGCCTCGGCGAAGACGCCGATCCGGTGCCGGCGGTCAGGGGGCTCTGGGTATGCCTGCGACCGAACGGCGTGGTCGTCGTCCCGGAACGGTGTGCCGTACACGAGCGCATAGGCGACGTCGTCCAGCGCAGGACCAGGGTAGGCCAGATCCCAGTCCACGATCCCGACGGGCACGCCGTCGCGCCAGACGAGGTTCCACGGGCCGAAGTCCCCGTGGCAGATGAGCTCACCGTCTCCGAGCGGCAGCTGCCCGTAGGCCCATTCGGTGCCCGCTGGGGGTCGGTAGCCCGCGACGGCATCATGAAAGCGGCGGAGCGTCGCTGCGAAGGCGGCCAAGCCGTCGTCACCCACGACCAGCCGCCACGTGCTCCGACCCGACTCGCCGTCGATGTACGACAGGACCTCCCGGCCCTGTTCGTCGGTACCCAGGGGGGTTGGCGCAAGATCAAAGCCGCTGTCGTTGAGATATCGAAGCAGGTCGTGCACCGCGCCGGTCCACCAGCCCGGCCTTCGTCGCACCGTGTCGCCGACGCGGTGGACCGGCCGGTGCGGACCCGCCTGAAGTTCGATCTCCTCCATCACCCAATGCTCGCGCCGCAACCTCGGTGGCGGACCGCGTTCCCTGGACCGTACGAAGCTCAGCACTGGGGCGGCAGCGGTCGGGGTTGGTGATGGAGACTCCGGAGCGTGTCGAACTCCGCCTCAGTCGGGATCGCAGCGTTTGTTGTCGATCGCTTCGGCCCGCGCAGCGTTGAGGTCGACACCGCTCCGCGGGTGCGAGGCGCCTCGGTCGTCAAGCCACTGCTGTTCTGGGTCGGTGCCGGGGCTGAACCGTTTGCGACGGACCCCGACGGATGGGAAGCCATCGCCCGACCCTCCGTCACGGTCTCGGACAACGATGCGACGGCTGTGCTGTGGTCGGGGGTCGGGGAGCACGGGCTGCTGACTGAGCTGACGGACCGCGCAGGCGTGGTCTGGACGACCGCCGGCGACGGTGAGCATCCGGCCCTGCGCTTGCTGGTGACGGCCGGCGAGCTCGGTCAGGCCTATGCCCGCCTCGCGTCGGACGAGAGCCGAGCGGCGGTGCTGGTGCGTCGCTGGATGCGAGACGTGCCGACCGCCCAGACCTTCGGGCTACGCAAAGTCGCAGCGGAGACCACCGGATGCTCCGAAGGATCAGTCGGCGTCAAGTGCGGTTGGTTCGGCTTGCAGCGTGCTCACGCAGTAGTGCTCGTAGAGCTCGGAGAGCGAACCCTCGGAGCCGCCGTGACGACTGCCCGCCGCGTCGACCCATCGGACCAAGCCAGGGCTCAAGAGCTGAGCGGCGACGTCAGCAGGCTCGCGCTCGCCCACAACGAGGTCGCCGGCGAATCAATCCGCCATTCGACCCGCCGTGCGTTGGAGCGAGCGGCAGAGCTGTGATTGTGCCCACGGCGACCTCACCAGTGGGACCGTCAGAGGCGCATCGCGAAGTGTGCGTCCGTGTCGTCCCGGCCGACCTCGTCGAAGCCGCAGGATCTGTACAGGGCCACATCGCTGATCCATGGCGTGTCGGTGAGCACGCGAACCTCGGCCATGCCGCGGCGCCGAGCGCGCCCGATCAGCTCGTCGACGATCTGTCGCCCGTGCCCTTGCCACCGGTGATTGCAGTGGACCGACATGCGAACGATGCGACCACGGTCGACTCCATCGGCCACGAGGATTCCGGTCCCCACGATCTCGCCTCCCATCACGAGAACAACGACGTCGGCACCGCGAGCGACGTAGTTCCCCATGACGTCGTCCAGGTCAGGATTGTGTGAGGCATCGAAGGACTCCGCCCAACGCTCCTCCATTCCTACGAGCACGAGGTCGCGCCCCCGGAGGATCGCTGGACGGCACAGACGAGGGCGCCCTCCATCCAGCGGAGGTCCCGCGGGATCTCTGAAACCGCTCCGAACCGGGGTTGTCCGCCACTGACCGGGAATGCCCGCTGACCAGGGCCTATGTGGATTCCGGGCCCTCGCTGCCATCGCCCTCATCGAGCTCGGGACGCAGAGGTCGGGAGTTCAAATCTCCCCCACCCGGCGCCTCGGAGATGGTCTCGACGGCCAGGCTCCAAGAGAGGCGCCGGGTCAGCGATCTGCCCTGCCTTCTTGGGGAGGGAGTTCGGGGTCTTCGATGGTGGTGGCGACCCTGAGGTCCCCTGCAAGGGTGCGGTGGACAGGGCACCGGTCAGCGATGACGGCGAGCGAGGCTCGCTGTTCGGTGGTGAGGTCGCCGACGAGCTCGATGCGCCGTTCGATGAGGTCGATCTTGCAGGGCGCCTCGTCAGGGTCGGCACAGTCATCAGAGTGGGTTCGGCTGTGGGTCAGGGCGACGCGAACGTGGTGCAGCTGCAGCTTCTTGCGGTCGGCGTACATCCGAAGGGTCATGGACGTACAGGCGCCCAGGCCGGCGAGAAGAAGGTCGTAGGGGCCGGGGCCAGTGTCGTCGCCGACGCCGATCGGTTCGTCAGCGATGAACGTGTGGGTTCCTGCGGTGATCCGCTGAGCGAACGCCCCGGTCCCCGTTTCCTCCACGATCACCGTGCCCGG
>JBDSUN010000117.1:0-9766 GCA_039927735.1 Acidimicrobiales bacterium
CGCGACCGCAACGGCGACGCCATGCCCGGCTACGGGTGGATCTTCCCGTGCGGCGACGGCACCATCAACGTCGGCATCGGCCTGCTCTCCACCTTCCGCGGCTGGCGCGACATCAACACCTCGTACCTCATGAAGGAGTGGGCGGCCACCGCCCCCGCCCACTGGGGCATCGACCCCGAGGCCATGCTCGGCGAGGCCACCGGCGGCCGCCTGCCGATGGCCGGCTCCATCCACCCGAAGTCGGGCCCCACCTGGATCGCCATCGGCGACGCGGCCGGGTCCATCAACCCCTTCAACGGCGAGGGCATCGACTACGCCTACGAGACCGGTCGCATGGCCGCCGACCTCATCCACGAGGCGCTCACGATCGGTTCGGCCATGCCGCTGGCCCGCTATCCAGACCTGCTGGAGGCCGAGTACGGGCTCTACTTCCGGGTGGCTCGCGCCTTCGCTCACATCATCGGCCAGCCTGCCCTCATGCAGCAGCTCACCCGTGTCGGCATCCAGTCGCAGTCGCTCATGGAGTGGGTGCTGCGCATCATGGCCAACCTGCTGCGCCCCGAGGACATCGGCCCCGCCGAAGCCGCCTACAAGGCCGTCGCCACCATCGCCAAGATCATCCCGGAGAGAATCCCGGCGTAGCCCGTCGATCCCGACTGAGCTGCGTCGGGATCGAGCCACCGCGCTGCGGCTTCGCCGCGCTGACTGCCTGCTGCCATCGCCCTGCCCGCGCTCAGCCCTCCACGGTGAGGGTGGCGGTCATGTCGGAGTGGATCTCGCAGTGGAAGGGGTACTCGCCGGGCTCGTCGGGGGCGGGAACCGGGTCGGACGTCGAACCGCCGCCGACCTGGCCGAGGTCGAAGGCGCCGTCGTCGGCGGTGGCGGTGTGCGGGGCGCTGCCCTGGTTGTCGAGGACGAGCTCCGTGCCGGGGGCGACGGTGAGGTCCGTGAGGGAGAAGTCCTCGGCCACGATCGTGCCGCCGGCGTCACCGCCTCCGTCGTCCGTCTCGCCGGCAGGCGGAGCGGTGGTGGTCCCACCGCTGTCGCCGGTGCCGGCGTCGTCATCCTCGGACCCGCAGGCGGCCGAGCCGGCGACGAGGAGCCCGACGGTGAGCGTCAGGGCGAGCGGTCGGAGTCGAGGTCGTAGGCACATGCCGCCGTGATAGCACAGGTACGACGGCGGATCACGGAACCGCAGCGGGGGCGCTAGTGGCCTTCATGGCGACGAGGTCGAGCACGACCCCCGGCTCGGATTGCGGAGGCCGGCGGCGCGCCAGGTGCTTGGCGTCGGTCGGGGTGGTCACGACGCTCCACGCGCAGAAGACCGCCGCGGCGGCCAGGGCCCCCCCGATGGCCTGGGCGGGGCCGACTGCGCTGGCGGCCAAGCCGCCCAGGGCGGCGCCCAGGGCCTGGCTGCCCATGAGGATGCCCACTGCGATGCCCATGGCCGAGGCGCGCGTGTCGCGGCGGAGGCGCAGGCCGATGACGGCGTTGGTGGGGATCGACACCGCGAACATCCCGCCGGCCACCATGAAGGCGAGGAACGCGAAGGCACCGCTGGCCTCGAACCAGAAGAGGGGCGCGGCCAGGGCGGAGGTGACCATGCCGCACCAGCCGGCGTTGCGCAGCAGGGCGTGGTGGTCGTGCGTGCCGGAGGAGATGGCGGCCGTGGCCACCAGGGTGCCGATGGGCACGGCGGCAGCCAAGAGGCCGAACACGCCGTCGCCCAGCCCGATGCCGTCGCCGTAGGGCACCACGAGGGCTTCGTCCACCGTGCCGAGGGCGCCCGTCACCGAGACGATCACCAGTGCCCGGCGCACCATGCGGTCGCCGAAGAGCACCGCCGCCCCCTCGCCCAGGGAGCGCTTCATGCTCGTGTGGCCCTCCGCGGGCTGGGCGGCGGGGGTGTTCCGAAGCCCCAGGAGCAGGAGCGCCGAGATGAGGAAGGTGACGGCGTTGATGGCGATGGCCGTCTCGGGTGAGACCAGCGTGAGCAGCACGCCACCCAGCGCGTAGCCGACCACCAACGACGCCTGCACCGAGATGCCGGCCAGGGCCAGCGCATCGCCGTAGGTCTCCTCGGGGACGAGGTCGGGGGTGGCCGCGGCCCGGGCCGCCTCGAAGGGGGGGGTGGCCAGACCGGCCAGGAACGCCAGCACGAGCAACCCGCCGACCGGCATCGAGATGAGCATCGCGAAGAAGAGGGCGGCGCGGGCGACGTCGGCGACGAGCATGACGGCGATGCGACCGTGGCGGTCGGCCAGGGTGGCCAAGACCTGCCCGATGCCGACGAAGCCGGCCAGCGAGACCGCCGTCACCGCTGCCGCCCAGGCCGGCGAACCGGTCCGATCGAGCACCAGCACCGTCAGCGCCAAGCGCCCGGCCCAGTCCCCCAGCAAAGAGATCATGTCGGCCAGCCAGAGCCGGCGGAAGTGCGGGATGCGCAGCGGTGACAACAGCGCGGTCGAGCGTCGCCGAACCACTCCCTGCGCGTCGCCCACCATCGGAGCGACGGTACGACTGGTCGACGCACCGCGCAAGGATCCTCACGGAGCGTGAGCGACCGCCCTGCACTCAGCGTGACGAGGCGGGCCGCAGGCGCGACTACTCGGCGGCGACGGTGACGGGAGGCTCGTTCGACTGGAGGCCGACCGGCATGCCGTTGGCCACGTCCTCGGCCAGCTGCTTGCGGACCCGGAACCAGATCCAGACGCCGGTGCCCAGGAGGACCAGGCAGAGGTACTGCGCGCCGGTCAGGCCGAGCACCCGCTCGTCGTTCACCCGCAGCGAGTCCGAGGCGAAGCGGGCTACGCCGTAGAAGCCGCAGAAGATGGCCATCGAGGTGCCCGGCCCGGGCCGCGGCTTGCGCACCCGGAGGACGTAGGTGAGCACGACGAACAGGACCAGCATGTAGAAGAGCTCGTACAGGGCGGTGTTGTGGAAGACCGTGCCCTCCGTGAGCGGCACCGAGCCGAGGAGCTCCTCGCGCACCGACCCGCCGTCGTACCGCACCCCCAGCGGGAACGATGTCTCGCGACCGAAGTGCTCTCCCACCGAGTAGCAGCCGAGACGTCCGATGGCGAGACCGATGCTGAGACCCCAGGCGTACCCGTCCAGGCTGTGCCAGCGGGTGAGCCGGTTCCAGTGCCGGTACACGGGATAGCCGGCGATGATGGCGAACACGAAGCCGCCCGAGAACTGGAGGCCACCCTGCCAGATGGCGATGGCGTCGAGCGGCGAGTCCAGGTCGTCGAGGTGCGACAGCACCCAGGTGATCCGGGAGCCGATGACCCCGCAGATGACCATCCGCATGGCCAGGCTGTAGGTGGTGTCGCGCGGGATGCCGTGCTCCTCGCCGTACTTGGCGGCCAGCCAGGCACCGATGAGCACGCCGACCGCCACCACCAGGCCGAACGAGCGCAGCGACAGTGGCCCGAGGTCGATGGTCGGGAACGTCGTGTAGGGGATGGCGGCGAGCACGGGCGACATGGTTGCCGAGCTAGAGCGGCTCGTGCCAGCCACCGACGCCGGCGGCGAGGGTGTCGGCGGCGCTCGGGCCCCAGGTCCCTTGGTGGTAGAGGCTCACCGGGTGGGGCTGGGCCAGGGCTGGCTGGAAGATGCGCCACTGCTCGTCGAGGGCGTCGGCCCGACCGAAGCGGCGGGAGTCGCCGACCATGGCATCCTCGAGCAAGCGTTGGTAGGCCTCCTGGCGCTCGCCGAACACCTCGTCGAAGCTCACCTCGAGATCGACCGGACGGCTGGCCAGCGCGTCGCCCGGCGCCTTGGTCTGGAGGTGCAGCATCACGCCGTCGTCCTTGCCGAGCCGGAAGCGCAGGTGGTTCGGGTGCGGCGCTGGGGAGCCCGGAGGGGTGAAGAGGAGCCGGGGCGGGGCGCTGAACTCCACGATGGCCTCGGTGGCGGTGACGGGCAGGTGCTTGCCGGTGCGGATGAGCCACGGCACACCGGCCCAGCGCCAGGAGTCGATCTCGAGCTGGAGGGCGACGAAGGTCTCGACGTCCGACGCCGGATCCACGCCCTCCTCCTCCCGGTACCCCCGGAACTGACCCCGCACCACCGACGCCGGCTCCACGGTGCGGATCTGCCGGAAGAGCTTGCTGCGCTCGTCCCGCAGCGCCCCGGCGTCGGCCCCGGCGGGCGGCTCCATGGCCAGGAGGGCGACGACCTGGAGCAGGTGGTTCTGGACGACGTCGCGCAGCGCACCCACCGACTCGTAGAACCGACCGCGCCCGTCCACGCCGAAGTCCTCCGCCATCGTGATCTGGACGCTGGAGATGAAGTTCCGGTTCCACACGGGCTCGAGCATCGAGTTGGCGAAGCGGAACACGAGCAGGTTCTCCACCGACTCCTTGCCGAGGAAGTGGTCGATGCGGAAGACGTCGGCCTCGGGAAAGGCACGATGGAGGATCTCGTTGAGGTGGCGGGCGGAGGCGAGGTCGCGCCCGAAGGGCTTCTCCACGACGACGCGGGCTCCCTCCTGCAGCAGCTGGCTCTCGAGTCCGATGATGACGTCGTCGAAGAGCTCCGGGGGGATGGCCAGGTAGAACAGCGGACGCTCGGAGCCCACCTCCCGCAGCTTGTCGGCCAGCGCGCCGAACGACGTCGGGTCGCGGTAGTCGCCCCGAACGTACGTGGTGCGCTCGGCCACGTCGTCCCACACCGCCTCGTCGACGGCGCCCTTGGCCTCGATGGCTTCCCGGGCGTGCTGGCGCAGGCGGTCGTCGTCCCACTCCGAGGAGGCGAACCCGATGACCGGCACGTGGTTCTGGTCGATCTTCGTCATCGCGTAGACGGCCGGAAAGATCTTCTTCTTGGCCAGGTCTCCGGTGGCGCCGAAGAGCACCAAGGCGTCGTTGGGGGCTCCGTGGTCGGTCATGTGGCGGCGTCGTCGACCGGGGCGACGACCGGTGCACCTTCGCCTTCGCCCGCCGCCGCGTCGGGAAGCACGGCGTGGCCGCCGAACTGCTCCCGCAGCGCGGCGATGGCCTTCATGGCGACGCCGTCGGTGTCCTGGCTGACGAACCGGGCGTAGAGGGCGGCGGTGATCACCGGGGTGGCGACCCCGCGCTCGATGCCCGCTTCTACGGTCCAGCGACCCTCGCCCGAGTCCTGGGCGACCGGCGCAAGGCCCTCCAGCCCGGGCCGCTGCTCCAGCGCCCGCACGAGGAGGTCGAGCAGCCACGACCGCACCACGCTCCCCTGCCGCCAGGCGCTCAGCGCTCCCTGGGCATCGATGTCGAGACCGGATCGGGCCAACAGCTCGTAGCCCTCCGCGTATGCCTGCATCAGGCCGTACTCGATCCCGTTGTGCACCATCTTGGTGAAGTGGCCCGTGCCGGCCGCACCGGTGTGCACGAAGCCGCCATCGGGGGCGAGAGCGTCGAACACGGGCTGAGCGAAGGCGACGTGCTCGGGCGCGCCGCCGACCATGAGGCAGTAGCCCTCCGTCAACCCCCACACCCCGCCGCTCGTGCCGGCGTCGATGAAGCCAACATCGGTGGCGGCCAGCAGATCGGCCCGCCGCACGCTGTCCTGCCAGTTCGAGTTGCCGCCCTCGATGAGCACATCACCGGGGGCGAGGAGGGTGGCCAGGCTGACCACGGTGTCCTCGGTGGGTTCGCCGGCCGGCACCATCACCCACACCAGCCGGGGAGCGGGGAGGGCGGCGATCAGCTCCTCCAGCGAGCCCACCTCGGTAGCGTCGCTGAAGGCGTCGTAGCCAACCACCTCGTGGCCGCTGGCGCGCAGGCGCTCGGCCATGTTGCCGCCCATGCGCCCAAGACCAACCATGCCGATCCTCATCGGGCCACCTCCAGGAGCTCGTGCAGGTCGACGCGCCCGGCTCGGACGCCGCGCCCCTGGAGGGTGCGCAGGTCGCCGGCCGCCTGGGCCTGCTTCAGATGACCGAACCCGAAGGCTCGGCCGGGGATGGGGATCTCCTCGTCGTCGTCGCCCACCACCTGGAGGCAGACGATCGCCTTGGGGCCACCCTTGTGCAGCTGCCCCGTCGAGTGCAGGAACCGCGGGCCGTAGCCGAGGCTCACCGCCACCCGGTGCTGGTCCCGCAACCGCACCCGGGCCGACTCCAGGCCGGCGAGGTCCAGGTCACCGGGGTCGACGAAGGCCTGGAGGGCGAGGTGGTCGCCGGGCTGCAGCTGGGCCAAGAGATCGTCGAGGGGCTGCACCGGTACGTCGGCCCCACCCTCGGCGAGGACCTCGGCGGTGGCGGCCTTGGCGGCCGCCACGTCGGGCTGGTCGAAGGGCTGCACGCCGAGGGCGGCGCCGGTGAGGGCGGTGGCCAGCTCGGCCAGCACCACGAGGCGACCGAGGCTGCTCGGCGTCGGGTCCGAGGCCAGGCTGACCACGGGGTGGCCGGCGGCATCGAGACGGCTGCCGAGGTCCACGCTGTGCGGGTCGAGCACGAAGAGCCGATCAGCCCCGTACGCCTCGGGGAGGCCGATCGGTTCGCCGACGATCGGCACCACACCGGTGCCGTCCTTCCCCAACGATTCGGCCAGGAGCTGCTCGACCCACAGGCCGGCCGTAGCCAGACCGGCCTGGAGCCCGAAGGTGACCTTGTCGTGCCCGGTGCGCACCCCGGCCGTGAGCGCGGTGGCCAACCCGAGGGCGGGGTTGTCGGCCGGCTCCACGTCCGGACCACACTCGCTCAGGCCGGCGAGCCCCCCGGTGAGCAAGGCCGTCGCATCCACCCCGGCCAGCAGCGCGGGCACGATCCCGAACAGCGAGAGGGCAGCGTAGCGGCCGCCGATGTCGGGGCGGTTCTCGAACACCTCGGCGAAGCCCCGGTCGCGCGCCAGCTCCCCGAGCTCTGAACCCGGATCTGTGATCACCGCGAAGTGGCCGCGGCCCTCCGCCTCGGCCCATGCCCACTCGAGGTGGCTGCGCGTCTCGATGGTGGATCCCGACTTAGAGGCGGCGAGGTACACCGTGCGCTCCGGCGGGCAGGCGGCGGCGATGCGGGCGAGGGCGGCGGGATCGGTGGTGTCGAGGACGTGGAGGGCGGGACCGCGACTCAGGTGGGCGAAGCTCCGGGCCAGCACCTCGGGAAACAGGCTGGAGCCGCCCATCCCCATGACGATGACGTGCTCCATGCCCGCAGCCAGGCCCTCACATCGGGCGGTGAGGGCGACGAGGTCCGCCTGCACCTCCGCGATGACCGGGATCCAGCCGAGGCGGTCGGCCACCTCCGTGGGATCGTCCTGCCAAAGGGTGTGGTCGGCGTCGAAGAGGCGGCGAACGGCATCTCGCTCGACGAGGTCGGCCAGCGCTCGGGTGCGCGCGTCGGTGAAGGAGGTCATCGTGCGTGCCTACCCGTCATGCGCCCACCGATGCGGCCGCGGCATGGGCGACGGCACCGATCTCGTCGATGACGTCGTCGGTGTGGGCCAGACCCGGGAACATGACCTCGTACGCCCCGGGGGCCATGGCCACGCCGCGCTGGAGCATGGCGTGGAAGAAGGCGGCATAGCGCGCGGTGTCGGTGCGCTGGGCACTGGGGTAGTCGGTGGGCGCCTCCGCGCAGAAGAACAACCCGACGAGGGTGTGGGCCTGAGGCACGACGGCGGTGAGCCCTGCCTCGGCGAGGGCGGCGCGGAGGAGGTGGGCGAGGCGCCCGGCGCCGGCGGCGAGGGTGGCGTAGGCCGCCTCGTCGAGCAGGGAGAGGGCGGCCAGCCCTGCGGCGGTGGCCAGCGGGTTCCCGGACAGGGTGCCGGCTTGGTACACGGGGCCGAGTGGCGACACCTGGTGCATCACGTCGGCCCGGCCGCCGTAGGCCCCGATGTTGAGGCCACCGCCGATGACCTTGCCGAAGGTGGTGAGGTCGGGGATGACCCCGCTGAGGGCCTGGGCCCCCCCGTGGGCCACCCGGAACCCGGTGATCACCTCGTCGAAGATGAGCAGGGCCCCGACGCGGTCGCACTCCGCCCGCAGCCCCTTGAGGAACTCGTCCTGCGGGAGCACGAGACCCATGTTGGCGGCCACCGGCTCGACGATGACGCAGGCGGTGCGCTCGTCCAGCTCCGGCACCTGGTTGTAGGGCGCCACCACCGTGTCGGCCACGGCCGCGGCGGTGACGCCGGCCGAACCGGGGAGGCCGAGAGCGGCCAGGCCGCTGCCAGCCTCCGCCAGCAGCAGATCGCCGTGGCCGTGGTAGTTGCCGGCGAACTTCACCACGGTGTCGCGTCCGGTGTGGCCACGGGCCACCCGCACCGCCGACATGGTGGCCTCCGTGCCGGACGCCACCAGCCGCACCATCTCCACCGATGGGACGCGCTCGCAGATCGCCTCGGCGAGGAGCACCTCGCGCTCGGTGGGGGCGCCGTAGGAGGTGCCGTCCACCGCCGCCCGCTGCACCGCCTCCACGATGGTCGGGTGGGCGTGCCCGGCGATGATGGCCCCGTACGACTGCACGAGGTCGAGGTAGCGGGTGCCCTCGACATCCCACACGTGGGCGCCCTCGGCCCGGGCGACGAAGTACGGCCTGCCGCCGACGCTCTGGAAGGCCCGCACCGGGCTGTTGACCCCGCCGGGGATGACGCACTGCGCTCGGGCGAACAGCTCGTCGTTGGTGCTCACGCTCGCAGCACGCGCTCGGCCATGTCCCGGGCCAGGTAGGTGAGGATGACGTCGGCGCCGGCCCGCTTGATGGCGGTGAGGTGCTCGATCGCCACAGCATCGCCGTCGATCCAGCCTCGCTCGGCGGCTGCCTTGATCATCGAGTACTCGCCTGAGACGTGGTACGCCGCTACCGGCAGGTCCACCTCGGCCCGAGCCGCGGCGATGACGTCGAGGTAGGCGAGGGCGGGCTTCACCATCACCATGTCGGCGCCCTCGGCGACGTCGGCCCGGATCTCCGCCAGCGCCTCCCGGGCGTTGCGCGGATCCTGCTGGTAGCCCTTGCGATCACCACCGTCCGCGATGGTGACGTCCACGGCATCACGGAACGGGCCGTAGAGGGCGGAGGCGTACTTGGCGGCGTAGGCGAGGATGGCGGTGCGGTCGTGGCCGGCGCCGTCGAGGGCGGCGCGGATGGCCGCCACCTGGCCGTCCATCATCCCGCTGGGGGCGGTGATGTCGGCCCCGGCGTCGGCCTGGGCCAGTGCGGCCCGCTCGTAGAGGCGCAGGGTGGCGTCGTTGTCCACCTCGCCGGTGGAGCCGACGATGCCGCAGTGGCCGTGGTCGGTGTACTCGTCTACGCAGAGGTCGGCGATGAGCACCATGTCGTCGCCTACCTCGGCCCGCAGGTCCTGCAGGGCCAGCTGCACGATGCCTCGCGGATCCCAGGCGCCCGAGCCCTCCGAGTCCTTGGTGGCGGGCACCCCGAACAGCACGACGGCCGGGATCCCGAGGCCGGCCAGCTCGTTGACCTCCTTGCGGAGCGACTCCCGGGTGTGCTGGACGACGCCGGGAAGGCTGACGATGGGCTGCGGCTGATCGATCCCCTCCCGCACGAACAGAGGCGCCACGAGGTCGTCGACACCGAGGCTGGTCTCGGCCACCAGCCGCCGCAGGGCTGGGGTACGGCGCAGGCGCCGGAGCCGGCGTTGGGGAAAGGCCATCGCCGGTCAGGCTACCGGCGCATCCACGGCGGCTACCGCGCGGCAGCAGGATGGAGGTGCGCCGCGTTGGCCCGCCAGCCGTCAGGCCACCAGCGTCTCGAGGTCGGCGACGGTGAGCTCGGCCAGGGACGCCACCACGAGGTCCACATGACCGAAGTCGTTGTGGCGGG
>JBDSUN010000118.1:0-6467 GCA_039927735.1 Acidimicrobiales bacterium
CCAGGAGCGCACCGATCGTCCCGCTGAGCACATCACCGGTGCCCGCGGTGGCCAGCCGACCGTCACCGATGGCGACGATCCGCACCCGCCCGTCCGGGGCGGCCACCACGGTCGTCGGACCCTTCAGGAGGACGATCGCACCCGTGGACGCGGATAGCCGGCGGGCAGCGTCGAGCCGGTCGGCGCCTGGTCGCTCGCCGGTGAGCCGCTCGTGCTCGCCGTCATGCGGGGTCAGCACCGTGGCGGGCCGCCCGGCCAGCCCCTCTGCCGCGTCGCGCCCCAGGGCGGTGAGGGCGTCGCCGTCCACCACGGCGGGCAGGGTCGAGCCCGTCAGCACCGCGCGCACGCCGTCGGCGATGGTCTCCTGGGTCCCGAGCCCTGGCCCGATGACCAGGGCTTGGAACCGCTCGAGGGCGGCGAGGACGATGTCAGGCCAGCGGACCTTCGGCAGGGCCAACCCGGTGGCCTCCGTGGGTCGGCCGGGGTCGTCGTCCAGGCCGGGCGACCCGAGCTGCACCATGCCCGACCCGGCCCGCTGGGCCGCTCGAGCCGCCAAGGGAGCGGCACCGGTCATCCCCGGCGAGCCGGCCACCACGAGCACGCTGGCCTGCCACTTGTGGGCGTCCGCCGCACGAACCGGCAGCCAGCTCCGGAGGTCGTCACCCTCGACCACCCAGGCGGTTGGGCATCCCACGTCCAGTCCGATGTCGGCCACCACCACCTCGCCCGCCAGACCTCGCCCGGGTTCGAGGAGGAGCCCAGGTTTGAGCGCTGCGAAGGTCACCGTGCGGCTCACCTGCAGTGCCCGGCCCCGCTCCTCCCCGGTGAGCCCGTCCACGCCGCTGGGGATGTCCACGGCCAGCACCGGCACGTCCTCCACCTCCGGGGCGCGATGCTCGCCATGGAACCCGGTGCCATAGGCGGCATCGATGACGAGGTCCGCCTGCGGCAGGCGCGCGGGAGCACCGAGAGCGTCGATCACCCGCACCTGCACCCCTCGCCGGATCAGGTGAGCGACTGCGGCTCGCCCGTCGGCCCCGTTGTTGCCTTTTCCCGCCAGCACCACCACCCGGCGGCCATAGGCCCCACCCAACAGCTCCAGCGCGTGGTGCGCCACGGCAGCCCCCGCTCGCTCGATGAGCGTCTCGACAGGGACAGCAGCTGCCGCGTCGACAACAGCCATCTCGTCGGGCGTGAGCACAGGGAGCACCAGCAGAGCGTAGGACGGACACCCACATCGGCTACTCCGCGATGGCGATGGCCTCGGCCACCCGGTGGGTGTGGGTGAGGGTGAGGTGCCACTGCTCGATGCCGCGCTCGTCGGCGAGGGCGCGAGCACCGCCGTGCAGGCGGACCGACGGAGCGCCGCCCTCGGCCTTGGCCACCTCGATGTCGCGCCACTGGCAGGCGCCGACCCCCACCCCCATGGCCTTCATCACGGCTTCCTTGGCCGCGAACCGGGCTGCGTAGCGCTCGGTCGGATCGTGGCGACGGTCGCAGTACGCCTGCTCCTCGTCCGTGAACACCCGCGCCCGCAGGGTCGGCGTGCGCGCGAGGGCGGCGCGCATGCGATCGACCTCGCAGAGATCGACGCCGATGCCGATCACGAACGGCCCTGGGTGCGCCACCGGTCGGCCAGCTCGCGGATGGGCTCGACCAGGAGGTCGGCGGTCGGCACCGAGGTGAGGAGGTCCTCCCGGAAGGTGGCCTCGGTCTCGAGCACCGCGTCGCGCAGGGCGGACCAGCGGTTCCGGTACCCCTGCAGCGCCCCACGGGCAGCGGAGGCGGCGAGCCGATCGTGGAACCGCACGTGGAGGAGGGTGATCCCGACCGCCAGGTCGTCCTTGGTCTCCGGCACGATGACGACGGTGCGGCCGTCCTCCCGTCCCCGGGTGACGAACACCTGGCGCTCGACGGCGACGGTGTGCTTCGTGCCACGGAGGACGCCGGTGCGCTCCGTGCGCGACGGGATGTCAAGGGCGATGCCTCCCCGGTCGATGATCGAGACCGGCACGTCACCCGCCTCCGGGTCGCCGTCGAGCTCGTACCGGATCCACCCGGTCACCTCGGCGACGGCCGGGTCGATGTCCGCCAGCGTGCGCAGGGTCTTGTAGCTCAGGCGATCGCGGGCGGCGCCCGCCGCTAGGAGGGCCTGCACGAGGGCCGGCTGCAGCAGCGTCTCGTCGCTGCGGGAGATGCCGACCGTGACCGTCTTGGCCTGGTGCTTTATGGCGTCGACCGGACGGGTCAGCTCTTCGATGCCCTGGGTCAGCGCGGCGGTGAGGTCGTCGACGACGACGGCAGGGGTGCCGATGCGCCCGAGCTCGGCCTGGTAGGCATCGAGCGGGGCCAGACCGAGGGCGTAGCGGTAGGACGCTGCCAGCCGGACGGCGGTGCTGGCCTCGAGGTTGCCGTCGTAGGCCCCTCCGCGCAGCCCGTCGAAGAACTTGGTGGCCGACAGCACGAGGGCCGGGCGCAAGGAGCGGAGGAGCGCATCCCCGTCGGCCACGGCGTGCTCACCGACGGCATCCTCGATGGCCGCGCGCGCCTCCCGCAGCGGCCGAGCCTGGGCGTCGATGGCCAACGCGGCCTCGTAGCCGAAGAGATGGCCGGCCACGGCCGTGAGCACGAAGGCCAGCTGCGGGTGGGTGGGGGGCACCGAGATCACGTGCAGGGCGGCGGCAAAGCGGGCCTGCCCGTCGGAGGCGACCACGATCGGGGAGGCCTTGTGGGCGCGATAGATCGCCACCTCCTTGGCCACGTCGTCGGCCGTGGAACCCTCGAGGCCGGCGGCGCACACCAGGATCAGCGGCTCACACGACAGGTCGATGTGCTTCTTGTCCTCGGTGGCGTCGCAGGCGATGGAGCGGTAGCAGAGCTCGCTGAGCTTGATTCGCAGCTCCTCGGCCGCGATGCGGTTGGTGCCGTTGCCGACGATGGCCCAGTAGCGCTTGGACGGCGCCAGCAGCTGGGCGGCGACGGCGATGTCGGCGCGCCGGGCGACGGTGGCCTCCATGGCCTCCGGCAGCTCCCGCAGGGCGGCGACGAGGGCCGGATCGACCTCCCCGCCGACCTCGTCGGCGATGGTCCACGCGAGGAGGAAGCCGGCCGCGATCTGGGCGTAGAAGGCCTTGGTCGACGCCACGCTCATCTCCACGTCGCGCCCGTCGGAGGTGTAGAGCACACCGTCGGCCTTGTCCGTGAGGTCGGAGCCCCGGCGGTTCACGATGGCGAGGACGGAGGCGCCGCGATCGCGCACGAGGTCGACCGTGCGGTTCGTGTCGGTGGTCGTGCCCGACTGGCTGATGGCGACGACGAGGGTGTCGGCCATGTCCGGACGGAGCCCGAAGCCGGACAGCTCGGTGGCCGGGAGCGCCTCCACCCGCAGGCGTCCGTCGGGGATGCAGGCGAGCAGCGCGCTCGCCAGGCTCGTCCCCGCCACGTGAGCCGTACCCTGACCGATCACCTGGATCCGATCGATGCGACCGCTGCGCAGCCCCTCCCGCACTGCCGGCGAGAGCGAGTCGTCGGTCAGGGCCACCCGCAGGGCGCCATCCCGCTCGATGAGCTTGCCTCGCAGGGTCTTGCGGAAGCTGGTGGGCGCCTCGGTGATCTCCTTGAGGAGGAAGTGCGGGTACGCGCCCCGGTCGATGTCCCGGGTGGTGATGTGCGCCTCGTGCAGGTCCTCCTCGGTGACGGGGAGGTCGGTGCCGTCGTAGGCCTGCCGGCGGACGCCCTCGAGGGTGCCGGCCCGGGTGCCGTCCAGCACCACGATCTGGCCCCGGCTGGCGTTGGGGTTCTCCGGGTTGGCCGGTGTGTCGCCGTCGAGGCGGAGATAGGAGCGGGTCAGCTCGACGAGGCCGTAGGGCTCCGACGCCACCACGAAGCAGCCGTCGGCGATGCCCACGTAGAGGGCCTGCCCGCTGCCGCGGAGGGCCAGCAGGAGGTCATCCGGATGGGTGGCGGCGACGGCACCGATCGCCACCGAGCCCTCGAAGGCGGCCACGGTGTTGCGAAACGCGGTGGCGAGGTCGGCCCCTTCGGCCAGCCGATGGGACACCAGGGTGGGGATCACCTTGGCGTCGGTGGTGATCTCTGCTGCCACCCGCAACCCGTCGGCCGCCTTGAGGTCGGCGAAGTTGTCCACGTCACCGTTGAGGGCGGCGACCACGAAGGGACCGGCCGGACCGCTGAGCTCGAGGCTGTCGACGGGGTGGGCGTTGGGCTGGGAGATGATGCCGATGCTGGCCCACCGGGTGTGGCCCAGGACCACGGCCGACGCCGCGTCGCCGGCCAGCGCCAGGCGCAGGAGGTCATCGGCGGCGATGTGGGCCCGCATCACGGCGGTGTTGTCGCCCAGCTCACCGATCTCGGCGGCCGCCTTGTACACGAAGGCGAGGTGGCCCTCCGGCGTGCGCACGGCGTTGGAGCGAAACAGCTGATCCTCGCTACGAGCCGCCACCAGTCGGGCCACCGCAGGGTCGGCGAGATCGAGCCCGTGGTCCCGCACCAGCACGGAGAGACCCGCCGAGTCGCGCCCGCGCACCTCGAGGCGGTCGATGGCGGCCAGCGCCTGCTGGATCGACGTGCCGATCTCGATGGCCGACCAGGACGGGCTGTCACCCACCAGATCGCGCACCCGACCGGCCGTGGGGAGCCGGTCGCGCACGACCGCCCACGTCGCATCCTTCAGGCGGAGCAGCGCGGCGTTGGCGGCTTCCAGGCTGTGACCGGCCGGCGCGCCCTCAGCATCGAGACGGGCCTCGAGGCCCGTCACCCAGTCCCCGACTGCCGCACCGACCGCCCCCGAGCGCGTCACGAGGTCCCGGTCGCGCACGAGCAGCGCCACGCCATCCGGGGTGCGCAGCAGCTCGTCGAGCTCCTCGAGCAGGTCGGCGGCTGCGACAGAGGTGGCGACGGCGTCCCGGCCCGACAAGGCCGCCTGGATGGCGTCGAGGCGGTCGAGGACTTCAGAGGACGGGAGGACGCGGCGGGCGCCGGGCCCGCGCAGCAGGGCGATGATTCCGCACACGGTTGGAGGGAGCCTTCCGGTTCAGGGACCGCACCAGCGTACGGGCTCAGCCGGCGCCGAGGCGCTCCACGGCCGCCACGAGTCGGGCGGCGGCCGCCTCCGCCTGGCGCGCCGTCGGCGCCTCCACCATCACACGGATGAGCGCCTCGGTTCCGCTGCCGCGGATCAGGACCCGACCGTGATCGCCGAGCTCGTCCTCCACGGAGGCGATGTCGTCGGCCAGCGCGGTCGTCACGTCCATGCCCTTGCCCGCCACCCGCACGTTGTGCAACACCTGGGGCAGCCTCGTCATGGCCGCATCGGCCAGCTCGGCCAGCGGCCGCCCCGATCGCTGCACCACGTCGAGGAGCTGCACGGCGGTGAGGAGCCCGTCTCCGGTGGTGGCCAGGTCGGCGAAGATCACGTGCCCGCTCTGCTCGCCACCCAGGGTCAGACCCCGACCGGCCAGCGCCTCGAGCACGTGCCGATCGCCGACGGGCACCTCCAGCACCTCGATGCCGTGCTCGGCCATGCCGAGCCGGAAGCCGAGGTTGGTCATGACGGTGATGACGACGGTGTCGTGCGCCAGGCGCCCACGGTCTCGCCGATCGATGGCGGTGACGGCGATGATCTGGTCGCCGTCGGTCAGCCGACCGTCGGCGTCGACGGCCAGCATGCGATCAGCATCACCGTCGAAGGCGATGCCGACATCGGCGCCGAGCCGCACGACGGCCCGCTGCAGGTCTTCCGGGTGGGTGGACCCACATCCCGCGTTGATGTTGGTGCCGTCCGGTTCCTCGTGGAGGACCTCCACGGTGGCGCCCAGCTCCCTGAGCACCCTGGGGGCGACCGTGCTGGCGGCGCCGTTGGCGCAGTCGGCCACCACCCGCAACCCGTCGAGGTTGCGCCCGTCGATCGAGCTCAGCACGGAGCCGACCCAGCGCTCGACGTCCGCCGAGCCGTCCACGACGTGACCCACCGCGTCGCCGGTGCGGGCCGACCCGAGATCCTCGTGGCTCAGCAGGGCGTGGAGCTCGGCTTCCAACGCCGATTCCACGGCGGCGGACAGCTTCCGACCTCCGGCCGCGAAGAGCTTCACGCCGTTGTCCTCGAAGGGGTTGTGGGAGGCGGAGATGACGGCGCCGGCCACTCCGTCGGACGCCGCCAGCCAGGCCACCGCGGGCGTCGGAGCGACACCGATCGTCGTGACCTGCGCTCCCTCCGAGGCGAGGCCGGCCACCAGGGCGGCTTCGAGCAGCGGCCCCGACAACCGGGTGTCCCGGCCGACGACGAACCGCCAGCCGCCCAGTACGCGGGCGGCGGCGCGGCCGAGGGCCAGCGCCACCTCCGGGGTGAGGTCGAGGTTGGCGACCCCCCGGACGCCGTCGGTCCCGAACTTCAGCACCGGGTGGGACGGCCGTCAGCGCTTGGAGTACTGCGGAGCCTTGCGGGCCTT
>JBDSUN010000119.1:0-5261 GCA_039927735.1 Acidimicrobiales bacterium
CCGGACCTTGGCGTGGTCCGACGAGCTCCTCGAGCGCTTCGCGGTCCCGGTGTCCGCCCTGCCGGAGGTACGGCCGTCCAGCGGCCGCTTCGGGGTCACCGCGGCGGGGTCGGGCGTGGCCGCGGGCATCCCGGTGTCGGGCATGGCCGGGGACCAGCAGGCCGCCCTGTTCGGCCAGGCGTGCCTCGAGCCGGGGATGACCAAGAACACCTACGGCACAGGCAGCTTCGTGCTCATGCACGTCGGCGACACCTGTCCCGAGCCCGTGGACGGCCTGCTCACCACCGTCGGATGGACGCTGGCCGACGGCACCCGCGCCTACGCGCTGGAGGGGGCCATCTTCGTCACCGGCGCCGCCGTCCAGTGGCTTCGCGACGGCCTGGGCATCATCGCCCGCGCCGAGGACGTCGCCGCCCTCGCCGCCACCGTCGCCGACACGGGAGGATGCCACCTGGTGCCCGCCTTCACCGGCCTCGGCAGCCCCTGGTGGGACCCCTACGCACGTGGCACCATCGTCGGCATCACCCGAGGCACCGGGCGGGCCCATCTCGCTCGCGCCGTGCTCGAGTCGATCAGCCTCCAGACGCGCGACGTGGTGACGGCCATGAGCGAGGCCTCCGGTCATCCCATCCGGGCGCTGAAGGCCGACGGCGGGGCCGCCGCCAACGACCTGCTCCTCCAGCTCCAGGCCGATGACCTTCAGGTGCCGGTGTCCCGCCCCGTCATCCAGGAGACGACCGCGCTCGGTGCCGCCTACCTCGCCGGCCTGGCCGAAGGGGTCTGGTCCTCCCCCACCGACATCACCGCCAACTGGCGCCTCGATGCCACCTTCGAGCCGCAGGCGGACCGAGCCACCGTCGATGCCCGTCATGTCAGCTGGACCCGGGCCGTCGAACGCTCCCGAGGCTGGGCCGCCGAGGACGAGCGCTAGCGCGTGCCCGGCGCCGGCATCCCTGCCGAGCGGACCCCGCCCACCGGCTGCCGCCACGCCGTCATCGAGATGCGCCCGAGCTTGGGAGCCGGCTTGGGGGTGGGCTGACGGGTGCCGCCCGTGGGGGTCACGTAGGGCATCAGCGGACAACCGACGGGTGGTTGACGAGGGCTGCGTAGCGGAGGATCTCCCGGAGCCGGGTGTCCACGATGCGAGCGAGGGCGCTCACCTGGCGGCGCTCCCGGGCCCGATAGGCGCAGCCCGTCCGCCCCACGACGAGGGCCAGGCCCGACGACGGAAGCGGCGACCAGACCACGTCGTCAGGCCCCGTCACGCCAGCGGCCACCTTGGTCGAGGAGCGACTGCCCTCCACGAATGCCGCCAGCCAGGCCGGCGTCGGCGCCGGGCCCTCTTCGCCCAGGACGGTGCCGTCGTCCAGCGACACGATGGCCGACCACTCGGCGCCGATGCTGCGCCGGGCATGCTCCACCACGGCCTGCACCAAGGCGTCGCGATCGGTGGCCCCGACCAGGATGGCGACCGTCTCCAGTGCGTCGAGGCGGGGATCGTGCAGCGCATCGGCCACCGGCCGCACCTCCTCCACGTCGACGCCGTCGACCTGCTGGACCTCCTGCACCAGCAGATCCAGCAGGGAGCCATCCGGCAGCTGGACCACCAGCTCGTCGATGGCCCGGCCGGCTCCCCGCTCGAGGATGTCGATGCCGACGATCTCTCCGCGAACGGCACCGATGCGGCTGGCCACCTGGCCCAGCGCACCGGGGCGGTCGGGCAGCCACATGCGTACGACGTAGGTCTCCATGCCGGCGAACCTACGAAGGCGATGTGAACGAGGTGTTTCCCCGTGGGCACGGGCCGGAGAACAGCTGACTCGAACGTTCTTGACCGCATGGTCAAGTGGAGTACCGTTCCGGCGATGGCACGGCGGCTGACCCAGCGGGGCAAGGACCGACGCGAGCAGCTGATGTCCTTCGCCGCCGCCAAGTTCGCCGAGCAGGGCTACCACCCCACGTCGGTGAGCGAGATCGTGGCCGGGCTCGGCGTGGGCAAGGGCGTCTTCTACTGGTACTTCGACTCCAAGGAGCAGCTGTTCCTGGAGATCCTGAAGGAGGCGCAGCACGACCTGCGACGTCGCCAGCAGCAGGCCATCAGCGACGAGGACGACCCCGTGCGGCGCATCGAGCTCGGCTTGCGGGCCTCGATGGCGTGGGCCGAGGCCCACCGCGATCACAACCGGCTCATCCAGTTCGCTGCCACCGAAGCAGCCTTCGTGAAGGCGCTCCTCCGCGGCCAGGACATCGCGGTGGGCGACGTGGTGAAGCACGTCAAGGAGGCCATCGCCCAAGGCCGCATCCGCGACACCGACCCCGACGTGCTGGCCCACGCCATGGTGGGCGTGGTCGGCCACCTCACCCGCATCTTCATCTACGAGCGGGGCGAGTCGGCGGAGACCGTGGCCGATGCCGCGGTCGCCTTCTGCCTGGAGGGCCTGAGCCCCTCGCCCTGAGGCCCAGCCCGCGTCGTGCTCCTCAACCCAGCTTGGTGAGCACCCGCTTCAGGTTGCGCATGCCCTGGGTGATGCGCTGCTCGTTCTCGATGAGGGCGAAGCGCACGAAGGTGTCGCCGTCGGGCCCGAACCCGACGCCGGGCGAGATGGCCACGTGGGCGTCCCGCACGACCATGGAGGCGAACTCGATCGAGCCCATCTCCCGGTAGGGCTCGGGGATCGGCGCCCAGGCGAACATGGTGCCCTTGGGGCGAGGCATGTGCCAGCCCATCCGGTCGAGCCCATCGCAGAGGGCGTCGCGCCGGCCCTGGTAGATGGCGCCGACCTCGCGGGGGAAGTCGACCGCTTCGTTCAGGGTGACGGTGGCGGCGATCTGGATGGGCTGGAAGGCGCCGTAGTCGAGATAGGACTTCAGCTTGGCCAGCGCCTGGACGACTTCGCGGTTGCCGACCAGGAAGGCCATCCGCCAGCCCGCCATCGAGAAGGACTTGGTCATCGAGTAAAGCTCGACGGCGCAGTCCTTGGCTCCCTTGGCCTGGAGGATGGACGGCGGGAGCCAGCCGTCGAAGCCCAGCTCGGCGTAGGCGTTGTCGTGCACGATGACGACGTCGTTCGCGAGCGCGAAGTCGACCAGCTCCTGGAAGACGTCGAGCTCCACGCACGCAGTGGTGGGGTTGTGCGGGAACGAGCACACGATGACCTTCGGGCGGGGCCAGGAGTGCTCGAACACGTGGCGGATCCGATCGAGGAGCTGGCCGTCGTCGTTGACGTCGGTGGTCATCGGCACCTCCCGCACCGCGGCCCCTGCGAACAGCGGCCCCCAGATGTGGATCGGGTACGAAGGGGACGGCACCACGGCGGCGTCGCCCGGGCCGAGCAGCACCCACATCAGGTGGCTGAAGCCCTCCTTGGCCCCGATGGTGGAGATGACCTCGGTGTCGGGATCGAGATCGACGTCGAAGCGCCGCTTGTAGAGGTCCGCCGCCGCCTGGCGCAGCTTCGGGATGCCCCGACTGGCCGAGTAGCGGTGGTTGCGGGTGTTGTGGGCCGCTTCGGTGAGCTTCTCGACCGCGATCTCCGGCGAGGGGATGTCGGGGTTGCCGAAGCCGAGGTCGACGACGTCCTGGCCGGCTCGCCGTGCCTCGATCTTCAACCCGTCGATGATGGTGAAGACGTACGGGGGCATCCCGTTGATGCGGCGGAACTCCATGGATCGAGGGTAGTGGGCCAAGATCAAGGGGTGACCAACCAGATCGACGTCGTCATCGAGATCCCGCGGGGCAGCCGCAACAAGTACGAGTACGACCACGACAAGCACATCATGCGGCTCGACCGGCGGCTGTTCACGGCCACGACCTATCCGGCTGACTACGGCTTCATCCCCGACACGCTGTCCGAGGACACCGACCCACTCGACGCTCTGGTGCTCCTCGACGATCCCACCTTCCCGGGCTGCTGGGTGGCCGCTCGTCCGGTGGGCGTGTTCTGGATGACCGACGATGCCGGCCCCGATGCCAAGATCATCTGTGTCCCGGCCGGCGATGCCCGGTGGGAGCACGTCACCGACCTCGACGGCCTACCGGAGCACCTCACCGACGAGATCAGCCACTTCTTCGAGGTCTACAAGGCGCTGGAGCCCGACAAGTACTCGAGCGTGCGGGGCTGGGAGGGCGCCGAGGTGGCCTGGAGCGAGATCCAGGCCTGCCAGCAGCGCTACATCGACAACGGTGGCCACGTCTGAGCCGCGATGCGGTCGGCGGTGGCGAGCATCTGACCGCCCTCGAGCTGCAGGTCGACCTCGAGGCACACCAGGCCGGTCGACACCCGTTCCACCACGCCCCACTCCCAGATGGCGGCGGCGTCGAGCCCGGTGCGAGCGGCCAACCATCGGGCCCGCTCCTGGGGGTCGTCGATCATGAGCTCGACCGGGTCCTCCCGCATCAGGATCCCCAGGTCGCACTCGGCCTCGGCCAGCACGCCGTCGGGGTCCACCAGGGTGAACCCGTCCCTCGACTCGAGGGCGTTCCACTGGTGGACATCGCCGTGCACCAGCACCGCCCGCTCGTCGTCATGGGCGGTGATCCGTCGTTCCGCACAGGCGATCGCATGGGCGACGGCCGCCTCTGAGCAGGGACGGTCGAGCCGCTCCCAGCCGTCGGCGATGCACTCGGCCAGCCACCGTCCCTTGACCGCCCCCGTCGGTAGACCGCAGTCGGGCGCCGGCCGCCAGACGCGCTGGGCGGTGCCGCACAGGATCTCCAGCCGCTGCGCCAGCGGGAGGTCGAGCTGGTGCAGCGACCGACCGAGCCGCTCCAGCAGCATCGCTCCCTGCTCGGCGTCCTCGCGCAGCAACCGCACGCACCCGTCGCCAGCGGCCAGGCGCAGGACGGTGATCTCGTGCTGGGCCGCGTTTCCATCGTGCGGGACGAGCAGCTTCAGCACCGCGGGCGTTCCGTCGTCAAGGGTCGCCTCGGCGACGTACGCCTCCGTCCCCCCCGAATAGGGGCGCCCCACGGTGATCGACCAGCCGTGCTCGAGCTCGGCGACCAGCGCCGGCAGGTCTGCGAGCCATCGCTCAGCTCCGGCGACGATGGCCTTGTTGCGCACCACCTCGGGGACGTCGATCACGGCCGGCACCCTCGCACCGGGGCCCATCGGTGGCCGCAGGAGTTTCAGGCCGAGGGTGTGACTCCGCCGCCGGCGCGGACCACGGTGCGGGCGAGGATGCCGAGGGTGGCGCGCAGCGCTCCTTCGGAGATGATCGGGAAGACGTTGGCTTCCTTCCACTCCGGGGTGATGTTCGAC
>JBDSUN010000120.1:0-7847 GCA_039927735.1 Acidimicrobiales bacterium
TCGAGCACGGCGCGGTCTGGTTGGCCTACTCGCCTGACCTGCCCGACGCCGACGTCGAGCTCATCCACGAGCTCGTACGGGCCGACCCGAAGCTCCTGGCGGCTCCGTACCCCGACCTCGCCGTCGGTGAGGCGGTGGTGGCGACGGCCTGGGCCCGACAGCTCCGTCTCGACGCCGTCGGCGACGAGCGGCTGGTCGAGTTCATCGATCAGTACCGGGATGGATCCCAGGCCCCGGAGGCCGGAGCCACCTGCTCCGGCACCCCGTTGGGCGAGCCCATCCCCTAGCCCGGACGTGCAGCCCGTGAAGCGGGGGTGGCCACGATCGGCAGGCGCCGCAGGCTGGCCGGCGGGGTCGCCAGATCGTCGGTGGTGCGGATGCGGCCGTCGCCGTCGGTGCCCTCATCGTTGAAGACCGTCGCCGACCTCGCAGGCCTAGAACCGCACACCCTCCCGCCAGGCCGTGAGCAGGTCCGCGCGGCCGAAGACCTCGAAGCGTTCATCGACAGGCACTCGGTTCCACGTCCAGAGCAACAGTTCCTCGGCGGTGCCTCGCAGAGCGACGTCGCCCTTTGCATGACCGTGCTCGAACCGGATGCCCTCTGGCGTGAAGGTGATGAGCCACTCCCCGTCGGTGTCCGTGGCGTGGAGGTGGATGGTGCCGTCGGCTCCCCCCAGGCCCTCCACCGGCAGGCGCGGCGCGAACAGCTCGAGGAGCTCGTCGATCCCGTCGACGCAGAGCGCTGAGTCGATGGTGCCGCCGTCGGCGTCCCAACGGTGGACGGCGGTCTCCTGCGCCATGCGGCGTGGGAAGAAGGTGCCCGGCTGCGGGCCCGCCCAAGTCGGCCAGGTGGCCTCCACGTCCATCGCCGCCAGCAGCTCGGCCAGCTCGGCCGCCCCTGCCTCGAAGTGCCCGGGGAGCTCGTCGCCCTCCGGCGCCGGCTCCACGGTGCTGAACCGGATGCGCTCCCCAGGGCCGAGCTTCAGCTGAGCGCGCACCCACCCGTGCACGTTGGCAACGTGAGCGAGCAGCTGGGTGCGGGTCCACCCGAGCCCCTCCCAGGCGCCGGCGTGGGGATCGGCGCGCTGGGCGGCGAGGAGGGCGGCGCTGTCGGCCCGGAGGAGCGCGATGCGAGCGGAGGGGTCCATGGTGGTCGAGCCTTCCACGCAGGCGGTCACGGGCGTCGCCGTAACCTTCGACCATGCGACTGACCCCCACCAACTGGTCCGGCCACCCCGCCGTTCGCTCGGGCGACACACTCACGAAAGGGGAGCGGGCGGCCGACGCCATGCGCAACGGCATGGGCTCGTGGGGCTTCGTGATCGGAGCCCTGTTGTTCCTGGCGGGCTGGACGGCCGGGAACCGCAGCACTGGGTTCGACCCCTATCCGTTCATCCTGCTCAACCTGATCCTCTCGTGCCTGGCGGCCATGCAGGGTGCCATCCTCCTCATCGCGGCGAAGCGCCAGGACCAGATCTCCTCCGAGCTGGCCCAGCACGACTACGAGACGAACGTCGAGGCCGATGCCATCGTGAAGTCGATCGAGCAGCTCACGAGGCAGATCCACGCCCGGGTGGTCGGCGGAGACAAGATGGACCGGTGATCGTCGACTGCGCCGTCTACACCGATGGAAAGCGCCGGGACGGGGACCTGCCCCTCGTCGACGCCCTCGAGGCGTCGAAGGAGCCGGATTCCTTCGTGTGGGTCGGCCTGCACGAGCCCTCACCCGACGAGTTCGAGGCGGTGCGGGAGGAGTTCGGGCTGCACGAGCTGGCCGTGGAGGATGCCATCGCCGCCCACCAGCGCCCGAAGCTCGAGGTGTACGACGGCGACCTCTTCGTGGTGCTCAAGACCGCCCGGTACGACGACCTCACCGAGCGAGTGCAGTTCGCCGAGCTGCAGCTGTTCATCGGCGCGAGCTACGTGGTGTCGGTTCGCCACGGAGAGGCCAGCGCCCTCGCCGAGGTGCGCCGAAACATCGAATCCGACCTCTCTCGCATCCGCTGTGGGCCGATGGCCGTGCTCCACGCCGTCATCGACCATGTGGTGGACGACTACGCGCCGGTGATCGATGGCCTCGACAACGACATGGCCGAGATCGAGAATGCCGTCTTCGCCGTCGACCGCGCCCGCGGGTTCGATCCCAGCGAACGCATCTTCAAGCTCAAGCGTGAGGTGCTCACCTTCTACAGGAACACTGAGCCACTCCTCGAGCCGCTTGGCCGCCTGGCCGCCGGTCAGCTCCCCGGCGCCCATCCTGAGCTGGCCTCGTACTTCCGCGATGTGGAGGACCACCTCAAGCGAGCGGTCAGCTCGGTCGCCCACGCCCGAGACCTGCTCTCGGAGGCCCTCGACGCCAACCTGGCGCAAGTGACGGTGCGCCAGAACAACGACATGCGCACCATCTCCGCCTGGTTGGCCATCGGCGGCTTCCCCACGGTGGTGGGCGCCGTCTACGGCATGAACTTCCAGCACATGCCCGAGCTCGAGACCCGGTTCGGCTACTTCGTCGTGGTCGGCATCATGCTCGGCATCTGCTTCTTCCTCTACCGCCGCTTCAAACGAGTGGGATGGCTGTAGTCGAGCCAGCGGCGAGGGGACGGGGTGCCGATGGCGCTGGGGGCGGGCTCGAGGATGGCTGTGGTCAGGTCCGGCACCGGCTCGGCCTCCCGCACCCGCACCATGCGGTGGAGCGTCGACAGATCGTCGACCTGACCGCGCTGGCGCTGGCCGCCGGAGCCGGCGACCGGGTGGCCTTGACGGCCTTCGTGGGCCGCACCCAGTCGGAGGTGTGGCGGTTGTGCGGGCGCCTCGGGGATCGGGCCGAGGCCGACGACCTCACCCAGGAGGTGTACCTGCGGGCGCTGCCGGCGATGGCCCGGTTCCGGGCCGATGCCTCCGCCCGCACCTGGCTGCTGCAGATCGCGCGGCACGTGTGCGCCGACCACGTCCGTCGCCGCACCCGTCGCCGGGCGCTGGTCGACCGTGTCGTGCAGCGGACCCGCAAGGCCGACGTCGTGGAGCCCGACTGCACCGGCGAGCTCGAGCTGAACGAGGTCATCGCAGGTCTGGACCCGGATCGACGAGACGCCTTCGTGCTCACCCAGGTGAGGGGACTGTCCTACGCCGAGGCGGCCGAGGTGTGCGAGGTGCCCATCGGCACGATCCGCTCGCGGGTGGCGCGGGCCCGGGCCGACCTCCTGGATGGGCTGACCGAGGTGTCCGGCTCGGGGTCAGCTGCCTCGGAGTAGCGCAAGCAGCTCGTCGTGGATGTGGCCGTTGCTGGCCACCCCGCTGCCGCTCTCGATGGTCGTCGCCCCGGCCAGGTCGGTGAACCGGCCCCCGGCCTCGGCGAGGAGCACGGGCATCGGTCCGACGTCGTAGGGCTCCACCGTCGGGTCGAACATGGCCGCCGCCCGCCCGGTCGCCACCAGGGCGTACCCGTAGCCGTCGCCCCAGGTGCGCAGCACGGCGCCGGCCGCCTCGAGGGCGGCCACCCGGCCCGGGGGCCAATGGCTGAGCGAGCTCGACATCACGTAGCCACCTCTCAGGGTGGGGTGATCGCTCACCCGGGCCCGGCCCTGCTCGGACCAGCACCCGAGACCCCGCCCGGCCCACACCGTCTCACCCAGGGCGGGGAGGTTGACCACACCGATGGCGCTGCCGTGCTCGTCCTCCAGCGCCAGGAGGTTCGAGTACAGGGGGACTCCGCAGGTGAACGCCTTGGTGCCGTCGATCGGGTCGATGATCCAGCGCCGGCCCGTGGTGCCCGCCGTCGGCGCCTCCTCCTCGCCGAGGATGGCGTCGCCGGGGAAGGCGTCGGCCAGCTGCTCGCGCAGGAACCGCTCGGCGTCCTTGTCCGCCGCCGTCACCGGCGTGCCGTCACCCTTGCGCTCCACCTCGAGGTCGGCGGCGCGGAACCAGCGGAGGGTGCGCTCGCCGGCATCACGGAGCAGGGCCACCGCGGTGTCGAGGGTGGCCTGGTCGATCGGCGACGGCGTGGGCACGGGTGCAAGTGTCGCGCCCGGCGGTCGGCCAGACTCGACCAGTGGCCCACGCCCATCACCACCACGAGCCCGGCGATACGACGCTCACCTCCGCCCAGGCGAGGCGGGTGCTCGGCGCCCTGGTCGGCGCCGTCGCGCTCATCGCCCTGGTCGGCATGTTCCTCCTGTGGCCCGAGGGCGACCGACCGGATCTGGCTCCCGAGCTGGGGCTCAACGCCGAGATCGTGGATGCCACCATCACCGCCACGTCCGAGGAGGCCTGTGCCGGCACCGTGGAGGCCGACGGGATCCGGTGCCTGGCGGTGGACTTCGAGGTCACCAGCGGCCCCACCGCAGGAGAGTCCTCGAGCTTCCAGACCTCGGTCGTGGAGGCATCGGTCCGCTTCGAGGCGGACGACCGGGTGACCCTCGGCTACCAGGAGGACAACGACCCCGGCTTCCAGTACTACTTCAACGACTTTCAGCGCCGGACGCCGCTCCTGGCCCTCGCCGGCCTGTTCGCGCTGGCGGTGGTGGCCCTCGGCCGGTTCCAGGGCGTGCGGGCGCTGGCGGCCCTCGGCGTGACCGGCGTGGTGGTGCTCGGGTTCATGTTCCCATCCATCCTCGATGGGCACGACCCCACCGCAGTCGCCCTGGTGGCCGCGGCGGTGATCGCCATCGTGGCCCTCTACGTCACCCACGGCGTCACCGAGATGACCACCGTCGCGCTGCTCGGCACCTTCGCCGCCTTGGGCCTGACGGCGGTGCTGGCCGCCCTCTTCTCGAACCTGGCCCGATTCACAGGGTTCTCCTCCGAGGATGCCTTCTACCTCGCCATCGCCTCCGCGGAGGTCGACGTGAAGGGCCTGGTCCTGGCCGGGATCATCCTGGGCAGCCTGGGGGTGCTCGACGACGTGACCGTCACCCAGGTCTCGGCCGTCTGGCAGCTGCACCAGGCCAACCCGGCCTACGGGGCCCGCCGGCTCTACACGGCGGGGCTGGTGATCGGGCGCGACCACATCGCCTCCACCGTCAACACCCTCGTGCTCGCCTACGCCGGCGCCTCGCTGCCGCTGCTGCTCGTGTTCACCCAGGGCGGCCGCTCCCTCGGTGACGTGGCTGCCGGCGAGCTGGTGGCCGTCGAGATCGTCCGCACCCTGGTGGGCTCGATCGGGCTGGTCGCCGCCGTCCCCGTCACCACCGCGCTGGCTGCCTTCGTGATCACACGCGGATCAGCTCGCCGGATCCGGCCACCTGAGCCCGAGACGACTCAGCCGCCGGAGGGCGACGAGGCCACTGAGCCGGACTCGTCCGGCCCCGCCTGGGAGCAGTTCGCCCCCGAGGAACGACCCGGCTTCTGACCATCGAAGCGGAGACGAACCCACGCAGTGAGGGCATCCCGCCGCATCACGGCCAACCCCACCGTGACCATGGGAGCAGCCGAAGCCACACAAGCAGCACACATGGCCCGGAGGGTAGCGAGGTCCGGCTACCAGTCGGTGGCGATGTACTTGGTCTCGGTGTAGTCGAGCATCCCCTCGTGGCCGCCCTCGCGGCCCACGCCCGACTCCTTCACGCCACCGAAGGGTGCGGCCGGATCGGAGACGATGCCCTTGTTGAGGCCGACCATCCCGGCTTCGAGCGCCTCCGCCAGTCGAAGGCCCTTGGCCAGGTCGCCGGTGTAGAGGTAGGCGACGAGGCCCATGTCGGTGTCGTTGGCCAACCGCACGGCCTCATCGGCATCCGTCACTGCCACGATCGGGGCGACCGGGCCGAAGATCTCCTCGGCGATGATCGGGTTGTCCGGCGCCACCCCCGTCAGCACGGTGGCGGGGTAGTAGAAGCCGGTGCCCCCAGGGGCCTGGCCGCCGAGAAGGGCGGTGGCGCCGCCGGCCACCGCCGCGTCGACCAGCTCGGCCACCTTGTCGCGAGTGTCGGCATCGACGAGCGGCCCGAGCCGGTTGCCCTCGGTCAGGCCATGGCCGACAGGCAGAGCGCCCATCGCCTCCGCCAGCTCGGTTGCGAAGGCCTCGGCCACCGGGGCCTCCACGTAGAAGCGGTTGGCCGCCGTGCAGGTCTCGCCGTTGTGGCGCATCTTGGCGATCATCGCCCCCTCCACCGCGGCCTCGAGATCCGCATCCGCCAGCACGATGAACGGTGCGTTCCCGCCCAGCTCCATCGACACGTTGAGCACCCGGTCGGCCGCCTGCTCGATGAGCTTCTTGCCCACCTCGGTGCTGCCGGTGAACGACAGCTTCCGCACGCGAGGGTGCTCCAGGACGGCGGCGGTGAGGGTGCTGGCACTGCGGCCCGGCACCACGTTCACCACCCCGTCTGGCACTCCGGCTTCGTGGAGGATGTCCGCCACGGCGAGGGCGGTGAGCGGGGTGAGGGTGGCAGGCTTGAGCACCACGGCACAGCCGGCCGCGAGGGCGGGGGCGATCTTGCGGGTGGCCATGGCGGCGGGGAAGTTCCACGGCGTCACCAGGTAGGCCACCCCCACGGGCTGGTGGAGCACGATGATCCGGTTGGTGCCGCTGGGCGCGGTCGTGAGCTCGCCGGTGAGGCGCACCGCCTCCTCGCTGAACCAGCGGAAGAACTCGGCCGCGTAGGTGATCTCGCCCTTGGCCTCGCTGAGGACCTTGCCGTTCTCGAGCGTGATCAGCCGGGCCAGGTCGTCGGCCCGCTCGGTGAGCAGCTCCCAGGTGCGGCGGAGCACCTCGCCGCGCTGGCGAGGCGCCATCGCCGCCCACCCCGGCTGGGCATCGGCGGCGGCCGACGCGGCAGCCCGTGCGTCGGACGCCCCGGCGTTGGCCACGCTGGCCACCACCTCTTCGGTCCCGGGATCGATGACGTCGAAGCGCTCCCCGCTCTGGGCGGGCCGCCAGCGGCCCCCGATGAACAGGTCCGTGCGCAGCGTGTCGTCAGCCATGGACCTCGTTGTACCCGATGCGCCGGCGGGGCCACACGGCCACCACGCCACCGACCAGCAACGGCAGGGCCCCGGCCGAGAGGGTGACCGGCAGGATGTCCTCCCCCAGGACCACGAAGGCGGCGGCCACGCCGGAGGCCACCGCCTCGGCGGCCAGCACCGCGGTCGCCAGTCCCCGCTCGATGGGGTCATCGTTGGCGGCACACCGAGCCGCGAGGCCCAGCACGACCAAGAGGAGGAGGCCGAGCACGGCGGTCACCGCGGCCACGAGAGGGAAGAACCCGGTGTCCCCGCCGTCGAGCCCGGTCAGGCGCAGCAGGCTGGCGGCCTGCTCCGTGCGGTCGGGTTGGGTGACGAGGTCCCCGGTGCGCAGCGCTGCCCCCACGATGACGGCACCGCCGACCAGCACGGCGCCGGCTTCGACGGCCAGGAGCCAGGCAGCGAACGAGCTGCCCCCCGGGCGTCGTGACGGCAGGACCACCAGGGCGGCGAGCACGGCAATCGCGGCCGAGGCCGCCGCCCCGACGACGAGCCAGGTGCCGGTACCGGTCGGCGAGGCCGGTCCCGAGGCGAGCCCCCGGTCGGCGCAGCCGGACCCGACCAGCAGCATCCCGGCACCAAGGCCGAGGCGATGCCGGGACGCGACGTTCACGTGCAGGCGGAGCAGGTGCCGACCAGGTCGAGGCGGTGGGCGCTCACCCGGAACCCCGTGCGCCGGGCCACCTTGACCAGCGCCGCCTCGAGCTCCTCCTCCATGGCCTCGGACACCTCGAAGTCGGTGACGTCGCCACACGACGAGCAGATCAGGTGGTGATGGTGGTGGTGCGTCAGATCCTCGGCCAGCTCATAGCGGGCGAACTCGTCGGACGTCACGATGCGGTGCACGACCCCCGCCCGCTCCAGGACGGCGAGGTTCCGGTAGGCCGAGC